>NZ_JAVUPQ010000063.1:0-25124 GCF_032029835.1 Escherichia sp. AM3
GGTGGAGCTGCATGACAAAGTCATCGGGCATTATCTGAACATAAAACACTATCAATAAGTTGGAGTCATTACCCTACCATTGAAATTAAAACTTATCAGATTTAGCATGTGAATCAATTTAGAAGGTCACAAGACGTGTGATTTTAGTCTTTTCGTTTTTAACTTTTTCTGTTGCGTAACGGAAAGTCAAAAAGTGAGCAAATTCCCGTCTCGCCGTAAACAATAAACCGGCGAAATGCTCACGGTTAGAATTGTCTCATGAACGGTACGGTTATTTCATAGGGATCAAGCAATATGAATAACAATGAACCAGATACTCTGCCTGATCCCGCGATAGGCTATATCTTCCAGAATGATATTGTGGCGTTAAAGCAGGCATTTTCACTGCCTGATATTGATTATGCCGATATTTCCCAACGCGAACAGTTGGCCGCGGCATTAAAACGCTGGCCGTTGCTGGCAGAGTTTGCGCAACAAAAGTAGGGGATTGGTGAATGGCCGTACTGGGATTGCAGGGGGTGCGGGGAGGCGTGGGGACAACAACCATCACCGCCGCATTAGCCTGGTCATTACAAATGTTGGGAGAAAATGTCCTGGTGGTCGATGCCTGCCCGGACAACTTGTTGCGCCTGTCATTTAACGTTGATTTTACCCACCGTCAGGGCTGGGCCAGAGCGATGCTGGATGGCCAGGACTGGCGTGACGCCGGGTTGCGCTACACCTCGCAGCTCGATTTGCTGCCTTTTGGTCAGTTATCCATTGAAGAACAAGAAAATCCACAGCACTGGCAAACCCGGCTGAGCGATATTTGCTCCGGCTTACAGCAACTAAAAGCCAGCGGGCGTTACCAGTGGATTTTAATCGACTTACCGCGTGATGCCTCGCAGATAACCCACCAGCTGCTGAGTTTGTGCGATCACTCGCTGGCAATCGTCAATGTGGATGCCAACTGCCATATCCGACTGCATCAGCAAGCGCTGCCGGATGGCGCACATATTTTGATTAATAACTTCCGTATTGGCAGTCAGGTTCAGGACGATATTTACCAGCTTTGGTTGCAAAGCCAGCGCCGATTACTGCCGATGCTCATTCATCGTGATGAAGCGATGGCTGAATGCCTGGCGGCTAAGCAACCAGTAGGTGAATATCGCAGTGATGCGCTGGCGGCTGAAGAGATACTGACGCTGGCGAACTGGTGCCTGTTGAACTATTCCGGGCTGAAAACGCCAGTCGGGAGTAAATCATGAGTATCCTGACCCGGTGGTTGCTAATCCCGCCGGTCAACGCGCGGCTGATCGGGCGTTATCGCGATTATCGTCGCCACGGTGCGTCGGCTTTCAGCGCGACGCTCGGCTGTTTCTGGATGATCCTGGCCTGGATTTTTATTCCGCTGGAGCACCCGCGCTGGCAGCGTATTCGCGCAGAACATAAAAACCTGTATCCGCATATCAACGCCTCGCGTCCGCGTCCGCTGGACCCGGTCCGTTATCTCATTCAAACATGCTGGTTATTGATCGGTGCATCGCGCAAAGAAACGCCGAAACCGCGCAGGCGGGCATTTTCAGGTCTGCAAAATATTCGTGGACGTTACCATCAATGGATGAACGAGCTGCCTGAGCGCGTTAGCCATAAAACACAGCATCTTGATGAGAAAAAAGAGCTCGGTCATTTGAGTGCCGGGGCGCGGCGGTTGATCCTCGGTATCATCGTCACCTTCTCGCTGATTCTGGCGTTAATCTGCGTTACTCAGCCGTTTAACCCGCTGGCGCAGTTTATCTTCCTGATGCTGCTTTGGGGGGTAGCGCTGATCGTACGGCGGATGCCGGGGCGCTTCTCGGCGCTAATGTTGATTGTGCTGTCGCTGACCGTTTCTTGCCGTTATATCTGGTGGCGTTACACCTCTACGCTGAACTGGGACGATCCGGTCAGCCTGGTGTGCGGGCTTATTCTGCTCTTCGCTGAAACGTACACGTGGATTGTGCTGGTGCTCGGCTACTTCCAGGTAGTATGGCCGCTGAATCGTCAGCCGGTGCCATTGCCGAAAGATATGTCGCTGTGGCCGTCGGTGGATATCTTTGTCCCGACTTACAACGAAGATCTCAACGTGGTGAAAAATACCATTTACGCCTCGCTGGGTATCGACTGGCCGAAAGATAAGCTGAATATCTGGATCCTTGATGACGGCGGCAGGGAAGAGTTTCGCCAGTTTGCGCAAAACGTGGGGGTGAAATATATCGCCCGCACCACTCATGAACATGCGAAAGCAGGCAACATCAACAATGCGCTGAAATATGCCAAAGGCGAGTTCGTGTCGATTTTCGACTGCGACCACGTACCAACGCGATCGTTCTTGCAAATGACCATGGGCTGGTTCCTGAAAGAAAAACAGCTGGCGATGATGCAGACGCCGCACCACTTCTTCTCACCGGACCCGTTTGAACGCAACCTGGGGCGTTTTCGTAAAACACCGAACGAAGGCACGCTGTTCTATGGTCTGGTGCAGGATGGCAACGATATGTGGGACGCCACTTTCTTCTGCGGTTCCTGTGCGGTGATTCGTCGTAAGCCGCTGGATGAAATTGGCGGCATTGCTGTCGAAACCGTGACTGAAGATGCGCATACTTCTCTGCGGTTGCACCGTCGTGGCTATACCTCCGCGTATATGCGTATTCCGCAGGCGGCGGGGCTGGCGACCGAAAGTCTGTCGGCGCATATCGGTCAGCGTATTCGCTGGGCGCGCGGGATGGTACAAATCTTCCGTCTCGATAACCCGCTCACCGGTAAAGGGCTGAAGTTTGCTCAGCGGCTATGTTACGTCAACGCCATGTTCCACTTCTTGTCGGGCATTCCACGGCTGATCTTCCTGACTGCGCCGCTGGCGTTCCTGCTGCTTCATGCCTACATCATCTATGCGCCAGCGTTGATGATCGCCCTATTCGTGCTGCCGCATATGATCCATGCCAGCCTGACCAACTCCAAGATCCAGGGCAAATATCGCCACTCTTTCTGGAGTGAAATCTACGAAACGGTGCTGGCGTGGTATATCGCACCACCGACGCTGGTGGCGCTGATTAACCCGCACAAAGGCAAATTTAACGTCACCGCCAAAGGTGGACTGGTGGAAGAAGAGTACGTCGACTGGGTGATCTCGCGGCCCTACATCTTCCTTGTCCTGCTCAACCTGGTGGGCGTTGCGGTAGGCATCTGGCGCTACTTCTATGGCCCGCCAACCGAGATGCTCACCGTGGTCGTCAGTATGGTGTGGGTATTCTACAACCTGATTGTTCTTGGCGGCGCAGTTGCGGTATCGGTAGAAAGCAAACAGGTACGCCGATCGCACCGCGTGGAGATGACGATGCCCGCGGCAATTGCCCGCGAAGATGGTCACCTCTTCTCGTGTACCGTTCAGGATTTCTCCGACGGTGGTTTGGGGATCAAGATCAACGGTCAGGCGCAGATTCTGGAAGGGCAGAAAGTGAATCTGTTGCTTAAACGCGGTCAGCAGGAATACGTCTTCCCGACCCAGGTGGCGCGCGTGATGGGTAATGAAGTTGGGCTGAAATTAATGCCGCTCACCACCCAGCAACATATCGATTTTGTGCAGTGTACGTTTGCCCGTGCGGATACATGGGCGCTCTGGCAGGACAGCTATCCGGAAGATAAGCCGCTGGAAAGTCTGCTGGATATTCTGAAGCTCGGCTTCCGTGGCTACCGCCATCTGGCGGAGTTTGCGCCTTCTTCGGTGAAGGGCATATTCCGTGTGCTGACTTCTCTGGTTTCCTGGGTTGTATCGTTTATTCCGCGCCGCCCGGAGCGGAGCGAAACGGCACAACCATCGGATCAGGCTTTGGCTCAACAATGATGATAACGCGATGAAAAGAAAACTATTCTGGATTTGTGCAGTGGCTATGGGGATGAGTGCGTTCCCCTCTTTCATGACGCAGGCGACGCCAGCAACGCAACCACTGATCAATGCTGAGCCAGCTGTAGCCGCCCAGACGGAACAAAATCCGCAGGTGGGGCAAGTGATGCCGGGCGTGCAGGGCGCTGATGCGCCAGTCGTGGCGCAGAACGGTCCTTCGCGTGATGTGAAGCTGACCTTTGCGCAAATTGCACCGCCGCCGGGCAGCATGGTGCTACGTGGCATTAACCCGAACGGCAGCATTGAGTTTGGTATGCGCAGCGATGAAGTGGTGACGAAGGCGATGCTCAACCTCGAATACACCCCATCGCCATCGTTACTGCCTGTCCAGTCGCAGTTAAAGGTTTATCTCAATGATGAACTGATGGGCGTGCTGCCAGTGACCAAAGAACAGTTGGGTAAAAAAACGCTGGCGCAAATGCCCATTAACCCACTGTTTATTACCGACTTCAACCGTGTACGGCTGGAGTTTGTCGGCCATTATCAGGACGTGTGCGAAAACCCGGCCAGCACCACGCTTTGGCTGGATGTTGGGCGGAGCAGTGGACTGGATCTGACCTATCAGACCCTGAATGTGAAGAATGACCTGTCACACTTCCCGGTGCCATTCTTTGACCCGCGCGATAACCGTACTAACACCTTGCCGATGGTCTTTGCGGGTGCGCCGGATGTTGGGCTGCAACAAGCCTCTGCCATTGTCGCCTCGTGGTTTGGTTCGCGTTCTGGCTGGCGTGGGCAGAACTTCCCGGTGCTCTATAACCAACTGCCGGATCGTAATGCCATTGTCTTTGCAACCAACGACAAACGGCCGGACTTCCTGCGCGATCATCCGGCGGTAAAAGCCCCGGTGATTGAGATGATTAACCATCCGCAGAATCCTTACGTCAAACTGCTGGTGGTGTTTGGTCGTGACGACAAAGACCTGTTGCAGGCAGCGAAAGGTATCGCTCAGGGTAACATTCTGTTCCGTGGTGAAAGCGTGGTAGTGAATGAAGTGAAACCGCTGCTACCGCGTAAGCCTTACGATGCGCCGAACTGGGTACGTACCGATCGTCCGGTCACCTTTGGTGAACTGAAAACCTATGAAGAACAGTTACAATCCAGCGGTCTTGAGCCAGCAGCGATTAACGTTTCGCTAAACCTGCCACCGGATCTCTACCTGATGCGCAGTACCGGCATTGATATGGATATCAACTATCGCTACACCATGCCGCCGGTGAAAGACAGTTCGCGGATGGATATCAGCCTGAATAACCAGTTCCTGCAATCCTTCAACCTGAGCAGCAAACAGGAGGCGAACCGCCTGCTGCTGCGGATTCCGGTATTACAAGGTTTGCTGGATGGCAAAACAGATGTCTCTATTCCGGCGCTGAAACTGGGCGCGACCAACCAGCTGCGCTTCGACTTTGAGTATATGAACCCGATGCCAGGCGGTTCGGTAGATAACTGTATTACCTTCCAGCCGGTGCAGAATCATGTGGTGATTGGTGACGATTCCACCATCGACTTCTCGAAGTATTACCACTTCATCCCGATGCCGGATCTACGCGCCTTTGCTAACGCGGGCTTCCCATTCAGCCGGATGGCGGATCTGTCGCAAACCATCACCGTGATGCCGAAAGCGCCTAACGAAGCACAGATGGAAACGTTGCTGAATACTGTTGGTTTTATCGGCGCACAGACGGGCTTCCCGGCGATTAATCTGACGGTGACCGATGATGGCAGCACCATTCAGGGCAAAGATGCCGACATCATGATCATCGGTGGTATCCCGGACAAACTGAAAGACGATAAGCAGATCGACCTATTGGTGCAGGCGACCGAAAGCTGGGTGAAAACACCGATGCGCCAGACCCCGTTCCCCGGCATTGTACCGGACGAGAGCGATCGCGCGGCAGAAACCCGGTCAACGCTGACCTCTTCCGGTGCGATGGCGGCGGTGATTGGCTTCCAGTCGCCGTATAACGACCAGCGCAGCGTGATTGCGCTGCTGGCAGATAGCCCACGCGGTTATGAAATGCTTAACGATGCGGTGAACGATAGCGGCAAACGCGCCACCATGTTCGGTTCGGTCGCGGTGATCCGCGAGTCCGGTATCAACAGCCTACGTGTTGGCGACGTTTATTACGTAGGTCATCTGCCGTGGTTCGAGCGCTTGTGGTATGCGCTGGCAAACCATCCGATTCTGCTGGCGGTGCTGGCGGCAATCAGTGTGATATTGCTGGCATGGGTACTGTGGCGTCTGCTGCGAATTATTAGTCGTCGTCGTCTTAACCCGGATAACGAGTAATTGAAGATGAATGTGTTGCGTAGTGGACTCGTGACGATGCTGCTGCTGGCTGCCTTTAGTGTTCAGGCAGCCTGTACCTGGCCTGCCTGGGAGCAGTTTAAAAAGGATTACATCAGTCAGGAAGGGCGCGTCATCGACCCCAGCGACGCGCGCAAAATCACCACCTCCGAAGGGCAAAGTTACGGTATGTTCTTTGCCCTGGCGGCTAACGACCGTGCAGCTTTCGATAATATTCTCGACTGGACGCAGAACAATCTCGCTCAGGGTTCTTTAAAAGAAGGTTTGCCCGCCTGGCTGTGGGGCAAGAAAGAGAACAGTAAGTGGGAAGTGCTGGACAGCAATTCGGCCTCCGATGGTGATGTCTGGATGGCCTGGTCATTGCTGGAGGCGGGGCGTTTGTGGAAAGAGCAGCGTTATACCGACATCGGCAGCGCGTTGCTAAAACGTATCGCGCGGGAGGAAGTGGTGACGGTGCCTGGGCTGGGTTCCATGTTGTTACCGGGCAAAGTGGGTTTTGCTGAGGATAACAGCTGGCGTTTTAACCCCAGCTACCTGCCGCCGACGCTGGCGCAGTATTTCACCCGCTTTGGCGCGCCGTGGACTACGCTGCGCGAAACCAATCAACGTTTATTGCTGGAAACCGCCCCGAAAGGCTTTTCGCCAGACTGGGTGCGCTATGAGAAAGACAAAGGCTGGCAGCTAAAAGCCGAAAAAACATTGATCAGCAGCTACGACGCTATCCGCGTTTACATGTGGGTAGGCATGATGCCTGACAGCGATCCGCAAAAAGCGCGGATGCTCAACCGGTTTAAACCGATGGCGACATTCACTGAGAAAAACGGTTATCCGCCGGAAAAAGTGGATGTGGCTACGGGGAAAGCGCAGGGTAAAGGACCGGTCGGTTTTTCTGCCGCCATGCTGCCTTTTTTACAAAACCGCGATGCGCAGGCCGTTCAGCGCCAGCGCGTGGCCGATAACTTTCCCGGCAGCGATGCCTATTACAACTATGTGCTGACCCTGTTTGGACAAGGCTGGGATCAACACCGTTTCCGCTTCTCGACAAAAGGTGAGTTATTACCTGACTGGGGCCAGGAATGCGCAAATTCACACTAAACATATTCACGCTTTCCCTCGGTCTGGCCGTCATGCCGATGGTCGAGGCAGCACCAACCGCTCAGCAACAGTTGCTGGAGCAAGTTCGGTTAGGCGAAGCGACCCATCGTGAAGATCTGGTGCAACAGTCGTTATATCGGCTGGAACTTATTGATCCGAATAACCCGGACGTCGTTGCCGCCCGTTTCCGTTCTTTGTTACGTCAGGGCGATATTGATGGCGCGCAAAAACAGCTCGATCGGCTGTCGCAGTTAGCGCCGAGTTCAAATGCGTATAAATCGTCGCGGACTACGATGCTACTTTCCACGCCGGATGGTCGTCAGGCACTGCAACAGGCAAGATTGCAGGCGACTACCGGTCATGCGGAAGAAGCTGTGGCGAGTTACAACAAACTGTTCAACGGTGCGCCGCCGGAAGGTGACATTGCTGTCGAGTACTGGAGTACGGTGGCGAAAATTCCGGCTCGCCGTGGCGAAGCGATTAATCAGCTAAAACGCATTAATGCGGATACGCCGGGCAATACGGGCCTGCAAAACAATCTGGCGCTATTGCTGTTTAGTAGCGATCGCCGTGACGAAGGTTTTGCCGTCCTGGAACAGATGGCGAAATCGAACGCCGGGCGCGAAGGGGCCTCTAAAATCTGGTACGGGCAGATTAAAGACATGCCCGTCAGCGATGCCAGTGTGTCGGCGCTGAAAAAATATCTTTCGATCTTTAGTGATGGCGATAGCGTGGCGGCTGCGCAATCGCAACTGGCAGAACAGCAAAAACAGCTGGCCGATCCTGCTTTCCGCGCTCGTGCGCAAGGTTTAGCGGCGGTGGACTCTGGTATGGCGGGTAAAGCCATTCCCGAACTACAACAGGCAGTGCGGGCGAACCCGAAAGACAGTGAGGCTCTGGGGGCGCTGGGCCAGGCATATTCACAGAAAGGCGATCGCGCCAATGCAGTGGCGAATCTGGAAAAAGCCCTCGCACTGGACCCGCACAGCAGCAACAACGACAAATGGAATAGTCTGCTGAAAGTGAACCGCTACTGGCTGGCGATCCAGCAGGGCGATGCTGCGCTGAAAGCCAATAATCCTGACCGGGCAGAACGCCTGTTCCAGCAGGCGCGTAATGTCGATAACACCGACAGTTATGCAGTGCTGGGGCTGGGCGATGTGGCGATGGCGCGAAAAGATTATCCCGCCGCCGAACGTTATTATCAGCAGACCTTGCGTATGGACAGCGGCAACACTAACGCCGTGCGCGGGCTGGCAAATATTTACCGCCAGCAATCGCCAGAAAAAGCTGAAGCGTTTATCGCCTCGCTCTCTGCCAGTCAGCGGCGTAGCATTGATGATATCGAACGCAGCCTGCAAAACGACCGTCTGGCACAGCAGGCAGAGGCACTGGAAAACCAGGGCAAATGGGCGCAGGCGGCAGCACTTCAGCGGCAACGACTGGCGCTGGACCCCGGCAGTGTATGGATTACTTACCGACTTTCGCAGGATCTCTGGCAGGCCGGACAACGCAGCCAGGCCGATACGTTAATGCGCAATCTGGCGCAGCAGAAGCCGAATGACCCGGAGCAGGTTTACGCTTACGGGCTGTATCTCTCTGGTCATGACCAGGACAGAGCGGCGCTGGCGCATATCAACAGCCTGCCGCGTGCGCAGTGGAACAGCAATATTCAGGAGCTGGTTAATCGACTGCAAAGCGATCAGGTGCTGGAAACCGCTAACCGCCTGCGAGAAAGCGGCAAAGAGGCAGAAGCGGAAGCGATGCTGCGCCAGCAACCACCTTCCACGCGTATTGACCTCACGCTGGCTGACTGGGCGCAACAACGACGTGATTACACCGCCGCCCGCGCTGCATATCAGAATGTCCTGACGCGGGAGCCAGCTAACGCCGACGCCATTCTTGGTCTGACGGAAGTGGATATTGCTGCCGGTGACAAAGCGGCGGCACGTAGCCAGCTGGCGAAACTGCCCGCTACCGATAACGCCTCGCTGAACACACAGCGGCGCGTGGCGCTGGCACAGGCGCAGCTTGGCGATACCGCAGCAGCGCAGCGGACGTTTAATAAGTTGATCCCGCAGGCAAAATCTCAGCCACCGTCGATGGAAAGCGCGATGGTGCTGCGTGATGGTGCGAAGTTTGAAGCGCAGGCGGGCGATCCAACGCAGGCGCTGGAAACCTACAAAGACGCCATGGTCGCATCCGGTGTGACTACGACGCGTCCGCAGGATAACGACACCTTTACCCGACTGACCCGTAACGACGAGAAAGATGACTGGCTGAAACGTGGCGTGCGCAGCGATGCGGCGGACCTCTATCGCCAGCAGGATCTTAACGTCACCCTTGAGCACGATTACTGGGGTTCGAGCGGCACCGGTGGTTACTCCGATCTGAAAGCGCACACTACCATGTTGCAGGTGGATGCGCCGTATTCTGACGGGCGGATGTTCTTTCGCAGTGATTTCGTCAATATGAACGTCGGCAGTTTCTCCACTAATGCCGATGGCAAATGGGATGACAACTGGGGCACCTGTACATTACAGGACTGTAGCGGCAACCGCAGCCAGTCGGACTCTGGTGCCAGCGTGGCGGTCGGCTGGCGAAATGACGTCTGGAGCTGGGATATCGGTACCACGCCGATGGGCTTCAACGTGGTGGATGTGGTCGGCGCCATCAGTTACAGCGATGATATCGGGCCGCTGGGTTACACCGTTAACGCCCACCGTCGGCCCATCTCCAGTTCTTTGCTGGCCTTTGGTGGGCAAAAAGACTCCCCGAGCAATACCGGGAAAAAATGGGGGGGCGTACGTGCCGACGGTGTGGGGCTAAGTCTGAGCTACGATAAAGGTGAAGCAAACGGCGTCTGGGCATCGCTTAGTGGCGACCAGTTAACCGGTAAAAATGTCGAAGATAACTGGCGCGTGCGCTGGATGACGGGCTATTACTATAAGGTCATTAACCAGAACAATCGCCGCGTCACAATCGGCCTGAACAACATGATCTGGCATTACGACAAAGATCTGAGTGGCTACTCACTCGGTCAGGGCGGTTACTACAGTCCGCAGGAATACCTGTCGTTTGCCATACCGGTGATGTGGCGGGAGCGCACGGAAAACTGGTCGTGGGAGCTGGGTGCGTCTGGCTCGTGGTCGCATTCACGCACCAAAACCATGCCGCGTTATCCGCTGATGAATCTGATCCCGACCGACTGGCAGGAAGAAGCTGCGCGGCAATCCAACGATGGCGGCAGCAGTCAGGGCTTCGGCTACACGGCGCGGGCATTACTTGAACGACGTGTTACTTCCAACTGGTTTGTTGGCACGGCAATTGATATCCAGCAGGCGAAAGATTACGCACCCAGCCATTTCCTGCTCTACGTACGTTATTCCGCCGCCGGATGGCAGGGTGACATGGATTTACCGCCGCAGCCGCTGATACCTTACGCCGACTGGTAAGTTTTCAGATAGCGCCTCTCTTAATGCCGCTGCGATCGGGTATACTCGGGCGGCAATCTGGGATTTCCGGGGGGAGACAATTTGCGCGTAAGTCGCTCGTTAACAATCAAGCAGATGGCAATGGTGGCAGCCGTTGTCCTGGTGTTCGTTTTTATTTTTTGCACCGTTTTGCTGTTCCATCTGGTCCAGCAGAATCGCTATAACACGGCTACGCAACTGGAAAGCATTGCTCGCTCTGTCCGCGAACCCTTATCTTCAGCTATTTTGAAAGGCGATATTCCCGAAGCGGAAGCTATTCTTGCCAGCATTAAACCAGCAGGCGTGGTCAGCCGTGCCGATGTAGTGCTGCCTAACCAGTTCCAGGCGCTGCGTAAAAGTTTTATTCCAGAGCGCCCGGTGCCGGTAATGGTTACTCGCCTGTTTGAGCTACCGGTTCAAATCTCGCTGGGCGTTTACTCGCTCGAACGTCCGGCAAACCCGCAGCCAATTGCCTATCTGGTACTACAGGCGGATTCCTTCCGTATGTATAAGTTCGTGATGAGCACCCTCTCAACGTTAGTGACCATTTACTTACTTTTGTCGCTTATCCTGACCGTCGCCATCAGCTGGTGCATTAACCGACTGATTTTGCATCCGTTACGCAATATTGCTCGCGAACTTAACGCCATCCCAGCCAAGGAGCTTGTTGGTCACCAACTGGCATTACCGCGTCTGCATCAGGACGATGAAATCGGTATGTTGGTGCGCAGTTACAACCTCAACCAGCAATTGCTGCAGCGCCATTATGAAGAACAGAACGAAAATGCGATGCGCTTCCCGGTGTCGGATTTGCCGAACAAAGCCTTGCTGATGGAGATGCTGGAGCAGGTTGTCGCGCGTAAACAAACCACCGCGCTGATGATCATCACCTGTGAAACCCTGCGTGATACTGCGGGCGTGCTGAAAGAGGCGCAACGAGAAATTCTGCTGCTGACGCTGGTGGAAAAACTCAAATCGGTACTGTCGCCACGTATGATCCTCGCGCAGATTAGCGGTTATGACTTTGCTGTCATTGCCAACGGTGTACAGGAACCGTGGCACGCAATCACCTTATGTCAGCAAGTGCTCACTATCATGAGCGAGCGCCTGCCGATTGAACGTATTCAACTCCGTCCGCACTGTAGCATTGGCGTGGCGATGTTCTACGGCGATCTCACCGCCGAACAGCTTTACAGTCGCGCTATTTCTGCGGCATTTACCGCTCGCCATAAAGGCAAGAATCAGATTCAGTTCTTTGATCCGCAGCAGATGGAAGCCGCCCAGAAGCGGTTGACGGAAGAGAGCGATATCCTTAATGCACTGGAAAATCATCAGTTTGCTATTTGGTTACAGCCACAGGTCGAGATGACCAGCGGTAAACTGGTCAGTGCGGAAGTGTTACTGCGTATCCAGCAACCGGATGGCAGTTGGGACCTGCCGGATGGCTTAATCGATCGCATTGAGTGCTGTGGGCTGATGGTTACCGTCGGTCACTGGGTGCTGGAAGAGTCCTGTCGATTGCTTGCAGCCTGGCAAGAGCGCGGCATTATGCTGCCCTTGTCGGTAAACCTCTCTGCGCTGCAACTGATGCACCCGAATATGGTGGCGGATATGCTGGAACTGTTAACCCGCTATCGCATTCAGCCGGGAACACTGATTCTGGAAGTGACAGAAAGCCGACGTATTGACGACCCTCATGCTGCGGTGGCAATCCTCCGTCCGCTGCGCAATGCCGGAGTTCGGGTGGCGCTGGATGATTTCGGCATGGGCTACGCAGGGCTGCGTCAGCTGCAGCATATGAAATCGTTGCCAATCGACGTACTGAAAATCGACAAAATGTTTGTTGAAGGCTTGCCGGGAGATAGCAGCATGATTGCTGCAATTATCATGCTGGCGCAGAGCCTGAACTTACAAATGATTGCCGAAGGCGTGGAGACTGAAGCACAACGCGACTGGCTGGCAAAAGCGGGCGTTGGTATTGCCCAGGGCTTCCTTTTTGCTCGCCCACTCCCTATTGAAATCTTCGAAGAGAGTTACCTGGAAGAAAAGTAGCTACCCCAAACTGATTACAAAACTTTAAAAAGTGCTGGTTTGTGCGAGCCAGCTCAAACTTTTTAACCTTTTTGTTTCAATTATGATCCAGGTACATTTCTGTGATGTTGTCTGGGTGTTATTTTAAGGCCGCAGGTACCCCATAACCTTACAAGACCTGTGGTTTTACTAAAGGACACCCTATGAAAACCTCTCTGTTTAAAAGCCTTTACTTTCAGGTCCTGACAGCGATAGCCATTGGTATTCTCCTTGGCCATTTCTATCCTGAAATAGGCGAGCAAATGAAACCGCTTGGCGACGGCTTCGTTAAGCTCATTAAGATGATCATCGCTCCTGTCATCTTTTGTACCGTCGTAACGGGCATTGCGGGCATGGAAAGCATGAAGGCGGTCGGTCGTACCGGCGCAGTCGCACTGCTTTACTTTGAAATTGTCAGTACCATCGCGCTGATTATTGGTCTTATCATCGTTAACGTCGTGCAGCCTGGTGCCGGAATGAACGTCGATCCGGCAACGCTTGATGCGAAAGCGGTAGCGGTTTACGCCGATCAGGCGAAAGACCAGGGCATTGTCGCCTTCATTATGGATGTCATCCCGGCGAGCGTCATTGGCGCATTTGCCAGCGGTAACATTCTGCAGGTGCTGCTGTTTGCCGTACTGTTTGGTTTTGCGCTCCACCGTCTGGGCAGCAAAGGCCAACTGATTTTTAACGTCATCGAAAGTTTCTCGCAGGTCATCTTCGGCATCATCAATATGATCATGCGTCTGGCACCTATTGGTGCGTTCGGGGCAATGGCGTTTACCATCGGTAAATACGGCGTCGGCACACTGGTGCAACTGGGGCAGCTGATTATCTGTTTCTACATTACCTGTATCCTGTTTGTGGTGCTGGTATTGGGTTCAATCGCTAAAGCGACTGGTTTCAGTATCTTCAAATTTATCCGCTACATCCGTGAAGAACTGCTGATTGTACTGGGGACTTCATCTTCCGAGTCGGCGCTGCCGCGTATGCTCGACAAGATGGAGAAACTCGGCTGCCGTAAATCGGTGGTGGGGCTGGTCATCCCGACAGGCTACTCGTTTAACCTTGATGGCACATCGATATACCTGACAATGGCGGCGGTGTTTATCGCCCAGGCCACTAACAGTCAGATGGATATCGTCCACCAAATCACGCTGTTAATCGTGTTGCTGCTTTCTTCTAAAGGGGCGGCAGGGGTAACGGGTAGTGGCTTTATCGTGCTGGCGGCGACGCTCTCTGCGGTGGGCCATTTGCCGGTAGCGGGTCTGGCGCTGATCCTCGGTATCGACCGCTTTATGTCAGAAGCTCGTGCGCTGACTAACCTGGTCGGTAACGGCGTAGCGACCATTGTCGTTGCTAAGTGGGTGAAAGAACTGGACCACAAAAAACTGGACGATGTGCTGAATAATCGTGCGCCGGATGGCAAAACGCACGAATTATCCTCTTAATCTCATCACTTATGCCCGCACTCCCTTCCCCGAGTGCGGGTGTTTGCGCATAATTGACCCCTGTGCCTGAACTTACCACCTGGGTGAGTTCAGGTTTATTTCACTTCTTCCGTGACATTTTCATGTTCTTGCGGTCTAACACGAAGTGTTTTTAACGTCATTTAGACTGACCGACAACGGGCAGTTTTTTTATTACCAGGATAGTTGATCAGGGGTTCACATGCAGGGCACAAAAATTCGACTTTTAGCGGGCGGTTTGCTGATGATGGCCACTGCTGGCTATGTGCAGGCAGATGCGCTCCAGCCTGATCCAGCATGGCAACAGGGGACGCTTTCCAACGGTTTACAGTGGCAAGTGCTGACCACCCCCCAGCGTCCCAGCGATCGTGTTGAAATTCGCCTGCTGGTTAATACCGGTTCGCTCGCCGAAAGTACACAACAGAGCGGTTACAGTCACGCCATCCCTCGTATTGCGCTAACGCAAAGCGGTGGCCTTGACGCAGCACAGGCGCGTTCATTGTGGCAGCAGGGGATCGACCCTAAACGCCCGATGCCGCCGGTAATTGTCTCTTATGACACCACGCTGTTTAATCTGAGTTTGCCCAATAACCGTAACGATTTGCTGAAAGAAGCGCTCTCTTATCTGGCAAATGCCACTGGCAAATTGACCATCACACCAGAAACCATCAACCACGCGCTGCAAAGTCAGGACATGGTGGCAACCTGGCCTGCCGATACTAAAGAGGGCTGGTGGCGCTATCGTCTGAAAGGGTCAACCTTGTTAGGTCACGATCCTGCCGATCCGCTGAAACAACCCGTTGAAGCGGAAAAAATTAAAGATTTCTATCAGAAATGGTACACCCCGGATGCAATGACGCTACTGGTGGTGGGAAACGTGGATGCGCGCTCGGTTGTCGACCAAATAAACAAAACGTTTGGCGAACTGAAAGGCAAACGTGAAACGCCAGCTCCGGTGCCGACGCTTTCTCCGCTGCGTGCGGAAGCGGTGAGTATTATGACTGACGCGGTGCGTCAGGACCGGTTATCTATCATGTGGGATACGCCGTGGCAGCCGATTCGTGAATCAGCCGCACTGCTGCGCTACTGGCGTGCGGACCTGGCCCGCGAGGCGCTGTTCTGGCATGTTCAGCAAGCGTTAAGTGCCAGTAACAGCAAAGACATCGGTCTTGGATTTGACTGCCGTGTGCTGTATCTGCGTGCGCAGTGTGCCATCAACATCGAATCACCAAACGACAAGCTGAACAGCAACCTTAATCTGGTGGCGCGTGAACTGGCGAAGGTTCGCGATAAAGGTCTGCCGGAAGAAGAGTTCAATGCGTTAGTGGCGCAAAAGAAACTGGAGCTGCAGAAACTGTTTGCCGCCTATGCACGAGCTGATACCGATATTCTGATGGGTCAGCGGATGCGTTCGTTGCAAAATCAGGTTGTCGATATCGCGCCGGAGCAATATCAGAAACTGCGGCAGGATTTCCTTAATAGCCTGACGGTAGAGATGTTAAATCAGGATCTGCGTCAACAGTTGTCGAATGATATGGCGTTAATACTGCTGCAGCCGAAAGGCGAGCCGGAATTTAACATGAAAGCGTTGCAGGCGGTCTGGGATCAAATCATGGCCCCATCTACCGCCGCTGCGACCACCTCTGTCGCCACGGATGACGTACATCCTGAAGTGACGGATATTCCACCTGCACAGTAATGCCTGATGGTGATGAGTTAGCACAACCATCAGGTATTTATGGATGAGCTGGATAGAGGGGTAACACTTTATCCAGCCTTTTGCATATGCTGCGTTTACGCTGGCATCGCCTCACGCGGGATAATCGCGCCGCGATACTGAATAACGGTACTTGCGGTCAGGTGCCCACGTTTCGCCGCGTCTTCCGCGCTGCCGCCTGTCAGACGTACCGCCAGATAACCGGCACTGAAAGAGTCGCCAGCTGCGGTGGTATCGATCACTTTTTCTTTCGGCAGTTTCACCGCCGGAACATCCACTAACCCTTCGCCAGCAATGGACACCAGGCAAGAATCCGCCCCGCGTTTCACCACCACTTCTTTCACGCCCGCGTTATGGGTGCGCGCAATGACGTCTTCCACCGGCTGTTGACCCCACAGCGCGTCTTCGTCGTCCAGCGTCAGGAAGGCGATATCCGTGCATTCCAGCATTTGTTGGTACACCTGCTGTGTCTCTTCTTTGCTGGCCCACAGGCGCGGACGATAGTTATTGTCGAAAATCACTTTTCCGCCGTTGGCGCGGCATTCGCGCAGCAGGGAAAGCAGCTTTTCGCGGCTGGTCGGGCTTAAGATCGCCAGGCTAATCCCGCTCAGGTAGAGATAATCGAAATTCGCCAGCTCTTCGCAAATCGCCGCAGACTGCTCACTCTCCAGCCAGAATTTGGCGGCGGCTTCGTTCCGCCAGTAGTAGAACGTACGCTCGCCGGTGCTGTCGGTTTCAATGTAGTAAAGGCCCGGCAGACGGTTTTCCATCCGTTGGGTCAGGGAAGTATCAACGTTCTCGCCGTGCCAGGCGTCCAGCATCTGCTGGCTAAAACTGTCCGTTCCCAGCGCCGTTACGTAATGAACGGTTAATGCCGCAGGATCGACCTGACGGGCGATATAGACGGAAGTGTTCAGGGTATCGCCGCCGAAACCGCGCTTAACGTCCGCGCCTTTCTCGGAAAGCTCAATCATGCATTCGCCAATCACGGCAATCTTTTTGGACATAGTCGTGAACCTGATCTGTAAAAAATTAGCGTTAGTTTGCGCTGTGGTGGTTTGCTGGTCAACCATATTAAAACAGTGTTCCATTATTTTTTTGAGCCAGAACGTATTCCTGAAAGATTCCGTTGTGGAGTGAGGAAATTTACCCCGGCCAGGCGGTAAAGTTCTGCCCTTACGCGCCGATAATCTTTGTCGAGTCCGGGCAGCATCACTTTTAAACACAGGACATCTTTGATGATAAGGCAGGTTATCCAGCGAATAAGCAACCCTGAAGCAAGCATCGAGAGCTTGCAGGAACGGCGTTTTTGGTTGCAGTGTGAGCGTGCTTACACCTGGCAGCCGATCTATCAAACATGCGGGCGGTTAATGGCCGTGGAGCTATTAACGGTGGTCACGCATCCCTTGAACCCTTCGCAACGCCTGCCGCCGGATCGCTATTTTACTGAAATCACCGTCAGCCATCGGATGGAGGTTGTGAAAGAGCAGATTGATTTGCTGGCGCAAAAAGCCGACTTCTTTATAGAGCACGGCCTGCTGGCATCGGTCAATATTGATGGCCCTACGCTCATCGCCCTGCGTCAGCAACCAAAAATCCTGCGCCAGATTGAGCGTCTTCCCTGGCTGCGTTTCGAACTGGTGGAGCATATCCGTCTGCCGAAAGATTCAACCTTTGCCTCGATGTGTGAATTTGGCCCGCTGTGGCTGGATGATTTTGGTACCGGGATGGCAAATTTCTCTGCGCTAAGTGAAGTGCGTTATGACTACATCAAAATCGCGCGAGAACTGTTTGTGATGCTGCGTCAGTCGCCGGAAGGACGCACACTCTTTTCTCAGCTTTTACATCTAATGAATCGCTATTGTCGCGGGGTGATTGTCGAGGGCGTAGAAACGCCGGAAGAGTGGCGTGATGTTCAGAACTCGCCCGCATTCGCCGCACAAGGCTGGTTTCTTTCACGCCCGGCACCGATAGAAACGCTGAATACGGCGGTTCTGGCGCTATAAGCTGCCTCATTTTCCGCCTGGCTGGACTATCTTTAGGACTGGCACAGGAAGAATATGAGGAAGCGAACGATGAGCAAGGCAGGCAAAATAACCGCTGCGATTTCAGGGGCTTTCTTGTTGTTGATTGTCGTGGCGATCATTTTGATTGCAACTTTTGACTGGAATCGACTCAAACCGACTATCAACCAGAAAGTCTCTGCGGAGTTGAATCGTCCGTTCGCTATCCGTGGCGATCTGGGCGTGGTGTGGGAGCGGCAAAAACAAGAAACTGGCTGGCGCAGCTGGGTGCCGTGGCCCCATGTACACGCGGAAGACATCATTCTTGGCAATCCACCGGATATTCCCGAAGTCACGATGGTGCATTTGCCACGCGTAGAGGCAACGCTGGCCCCGCTGGCGCTGCTGACCAAAACGGTCTGGCTGCCGTGGATCAAGCTCGAAAAGCCCGACGCGCGCCTGATTCGCCTCTCTGAAAAGAACAATAACTGGACGTTTAATCTTGCCAACGATGATAACAAAGACGCGAATGCAAAGCCGTCGGCATGGTCGTTTCGGCTGGATAATATTCTTTTCGATCAAGGGCGGATCGCCATTGATGACAAAGTAAGCAAAGCGGATCTGGAGATTTTTGTTGATCCCTTAGGCAAGCCGCTGCCGTTCAGCGAAGTTACTGGATCGAAAGGTAAAGCGGATAAAGAAAAGGTGGGCGATTACGTTTTTGGCCTGAAGGCGCAGGGACGATATAACGGTGAACCGCTCACGGGTACGGGAAAAATAGGCGGTATGCTGGCGCTGCGTGGCGAAGGGACGCCGTTTCCGGTACAGGCTGATTTCCGCTCTGGTAACACCCGTGTTGCTTTTGATGGCGTCGTGAATGACCCAATGAAGATGGGCGGTGTCGATTTACGGCTTAAATTTTCTGGCGATTCACTGGGTGATCTCTATGAACTGACGGGCGTTCTGCTGCCCGATACCCCGCCGTTTGAAACGGATGGTCGGCTGGTAGCGAAAATCGACACTGAAAAATCGTCGGTCTTTGATTATCGCGGTTTTAATGGGCGAATTGGTGATAGCGATATCCACGGTTCTCTGGTCTACACCACCGGAAAGCCACGACCAAAACTGGAAGGTGATGTCGAGTCGCGGCAATTGCGGCTGGCGGACCTGGGACCGTTGATTGGCGTTGATTCCGGGAAAGGGGCAGAAAAGTCGAAACGGTCTGAACAGAAGAAGGGCGAAAAAAGCGTTCAGCCTGCGGGCAAAGTGCTGCCTTATGACCGCTTCGAAACCGATAAATGGGACGTTATGGATGCCGATGTTCGCTTCAAAGGGCGGCGCATTGAGCATGGCAGTAGCCTGCCGATTAGCGATCTTTCTACTCATATCATCCTCAAAAATGCTGACCTGCGCCTGCAACCGCTGAAATTTGGCATGGCGGGCGGCAGCATTGCGGCGAATATTCATCTGGAAGGCGATAAAAAGCCGATGCAGGGGCGGGCAGATATTCAGGCTCGTCGACTGAAACTGAAAGAACTGATGCCCGATGTGGAACTGATGCAGAAGACGCTGGGGGAAATGAACGGTGACGCGGAACTACGCGGTAGCGGTAACTCGGTGGCGGCACTTTTAGGCAACAGTAACGGCAACCTGAAACTGTTGATGAATGACGGGCTGGTGAGCCGCAACCTGATGGAGATTGTTGGGCTGAATGTCGGCAACTACATTGTCGGTGCGATATTTGGTGATGATGAGGTGCGGGTGAACTGCGCGGCGGCGAATCTGAATATTGCCAACGGCGTGGCGCGCCCGCAGATTTTTGCTTTCGATACTGAGAACGCGTTGATTAATGTTACCGGCACGGCAAGTTTTGCTTCGGAACAGCTGGATTTGACTATTGATCCGGAGAGTAAAGGAATTCGGATTATCACACTGCGTTCGCCGCTGTATGTGCGGGGGACGTTTAAAAATCCGCAGGCTGGGGTGAAAGCCGGACCGCTGATTGCCCGTGGTGCTGTTGCTGCGGCACTGGCAACGCTGGTAACACCGGCGGCGGCGTTACTGGCACTGATCTCACCTTCCGAAGGGGAGGCTAATCAGTGTCGGACGATTTTGTCGCAGATGAAGAAGTGATGATAATTGCCGGATGTCTGACATCCGGCAATTAAACAGATTTAGATTGTTGGCAAAGTGTGCTTTGTTCATGCCGGATGCGGCGTGAACGCCTTATCCGGCCTACAAATCCTTGCGAATTCAATATATTGTATGGAAATTCAGGCCTGATAAGCGTAGCGCATCAGGCTTTTCACTCTTATTACAACGACTGATGTCGCGTCTCATGGGTCAGCAGCAGGGCGATTAACGTCAAGCCAGCCATCGCCGCCAGATATAACCCCACCGCACCTAGCCCGTAGTTAGTCTGCAACCAGGCTGCGATATATGGCGCAACGGAAGCCCCGAGAATCGACGCTACGTTGTAAGAGAACGATGCTCCGGTGTAACGCACTTCTGTCGGAAACAGCTCTGGTAACAGCGCACCCATTGGCCCGAAGGTCAGACCCATCAGACTTAACCCCAGCAGCAGGAAGGCAAAAACCAGAATCGGGTTGCCAGAACCGAGCAGTGGGTTAAAGGCGAACAGCGCGAACAGGATGATCAGCGTGGTGATGATTACCATGCTTTTACGGCGACCAAAGGCATCAGCCAGTAATCCAGCGACTGGCACCATCACGCCAAAACCAATAACTGCCATCATCAACATCCACAACACTTCGTTACGCGGCAGGCCAAGCCCAACTGGCGCGGCGGCGGTACTAAAGGTCATAGAGTAGACCGTCATGATGTAAAACAGCGTATAGGTTGCCAGCATAATGAACGTACCCAGTACGGTTACGCGAACATGTTTGGTCAGCAGCGTACCCAGCGGGATCTTCACCTGTTTTTTCGCTTTAGCGACTTTCTCAAACACCGGCGACTCATGCAGCGACACGCGAACATACAGGCCGATAATGACCAGCACCGCCGAGAAGATAAATGGCACACGCCAGCCCCAGCTCATAAACTGCTCGTCGGTCAGTAGCCAGGAAAGCAGCAAGAAAGTGCCATTGGCAAAGAAGAAGCCAATCGGTGCGCCCAGCTGCGGAAAGGAGCCATACAGTGCACGTTTGCGCGGTGGGGCGTTTTCAGTCGCCAGCAGCGCCGCGCCGCCCCATTCACCGCCTAAGCCCAGACCCTGACCAAATCGAGCCAGCGCCAGCAGCAGCGGGGCGAAAATACCAATCGTGGCATAGCCCGGCAGCAGACCAATCACCACGGTCGAAATCCCCATCGTTAGCAACGAGGCGACCAGCGTCGCTTTACGCCCAACGCGATCGCCAAAATGACCAAAAACGGCAGAGCCAATGGGGCGCGCGACGAAGGCGATGGCGAAGGTGGCGAGCGACTGTAGCGTTGCTGCCGTAGGATCGCCCTGCGGGAAGAAGATATGCGGAAACACAATAACGGCCGCAGTGGCGTAAATGTAAAAGTCGAAGAACTCAATGGCTGTGCCAATGAGAGAGGCGACAAGGACTTTATTACGCGAGTTGATCGGCGTGTATTCTTGCTCGTGGTCGAGTGTTGTGGCTGTTGCTTGCATAATCTTTTCTTATTTTTTGGCTAACGAATAGCCATATTACGCACAGCAAAAGTGATATTTCAATGTGTAACAAATCGCGGAAATGGTCAAAAATCAGGCAAAAAGGGGATAATGTTTAGGCCAGTGATTTTTCTTCTATGAAATGCTTCACATAATTTTATAAATAGTGGATAAAACTGGTTTCAGGTTAAATAAAAGTTACCAACTGGATTTATATGCTGGGGTTATGAGTTGGAATGAAATTGTTTGCTCCCAAATAGATGGCTGAAGAGGCTCTGGGGACGAGTTTCAAGAGGTTATGTGCGCATTATAGCCGGATGCGATGCTGGCGCATCTTATCCGGCCTACGGGGAGCCAGGCCGAATAAAATCGTATGCCGGATAAGGCGTTTACGCCGCATCCGGCCTATTTTAAGGCTGCGTTTTCCCCGGCATTCGCGGGTCGTCTTTATATTCGGCGGTGGCAATCCACGCCGCGCAAAACAGCGTCAAACGGGCGAAGAAGTAGAAAAATGCCATCAGCCCCAGCACGGAACCAAATGCTGCGCCAGAGGGGGATTTCATCAACGATGGCAGGGTGTAGGTCATCACGATTTTAATCACTTCAAAACCAATAGCAGCCAGAAATGTTCCGCGAATCAGGGCTTTTTTGCGCGGACGGTGGCGCGGCAACCGCCAGAAGATCCAGAAGAAAAGCAGATAGTTGGCGAAGATGGAAATCGCCAGGCCAATCAATCGCCACGTCGGTTTCAGCCACTCAATGCTGTTCAGGTGCAGGGCGCTAATAATCATTTGCTGCGCCGAACCGGCAACCGAGGTGATCGAAAGCGTCACAATCAGCGCAATCAACAAACCAATCAGCGAAATAAAATCTCGCAGATATTTTACCCAGAACTTCTCCTGATCTTGCGGCGAGCGTTCCCAGACATCGCGCGACTGGGCACGAATCGCTTCACGCAGGTTACCCATCCAGTTGATGCCGGAATAAAGTGCCACCGCCAGGCCGACAAGCCCTACAGTCGTACGCTGCTGAACGGCGGTGTTGATGGTGTTTTTCAACGTGGCGGCTAGCGTCGGATCGCTGATGTTTTGCAGAATTTTGTCGAAGATATCCTGTAGCAACATCGGATGGGAGGCCAGCACAAAGCCCCCTGCGGCAAACGACACCATCAAAATTGGTATCATCGACAAAAATGAGAAATAGGTGATAGCCGCACCAAACTGGTTACCCAGCCGATCGTTAAAGCGTTCTGTCGCGCGAATCAGGTGCGCAATAACCGGTTGGCGTTGGACTTTTTCGGCAGTGGTGGTGACGGTTTCCAGCGCCTGGCTAACTTTGCTGCCTTTCTCGCTATTATCCAACGGCTTAATCGGCTCGTGCTCCAGATCCTGGATGGGACGTTTGATCTCGTTTTCCTGCGTCATCCGCTCTTTTGTCCTTCTGTCGTGGTCATTCTTAAAAAGTATAGTCGGTCAGTCCAGGTACTCTTTCATTACGCCAGCCAGCCACTGCATAAACAGGTTTACACGCCGGGAAAGCTCCCGACGCTGCGGATAAACCAGCGAAAGGGAGAGCGGCTCGGCACGGTAGCCAGGTAATACTTCAATAAGCCGCCCGGCACGCAGGGCTTCGCGCACGGCAATGCGCGGGATCTGAATAATCCCCAGACCGGCAAGACCGGCGGCGAGATAGTTTTCGCTACTGTTTACCGTCAACATGCCGCCAGACTTAAACCACTGGACGCCATTAACGCTGGCAACCTCAAAACCTAACGGATGTACACCCAGATGCGGTGTATAACGCACTATTGCGTGTGAAGTCAGATCATCGGGGCTTTGCGGATAACCAAAGCGCGTCAGATAGTGCGGACTGGCACAGTTGACCATGGTCAGTTTGCCGAGGGGACGGGCGATAACGCCATCTTCCGGTAACGCGCCAGTGCGTATCACGCAATCAAAACCATCATGAAGAATATCTACCGGACGGTTATGGCTACTCAGTTCCAGCTCAATTCCCGGATGCTGATAGAGAAATTCCGACAGACGCGGCAGTAACAGGTTTTTCGCGATTCCTGACGGGATGTCGATGCGTAATTTACCGCTGATACTGGTGGCATCCTGTTGAAACAGACCGTCCAGTTCGCTGAGATTACTCAACACATCTTTTGCCCGTTGATAATAGGTCATGCCTTCTGGCGTGAGTTTGACCCGTCGCGTAGTGCGCTGGAGAAGCTGGGTGCCAAGTTGATGTTCCAGTGCCTGTATCTGGCGCGAAACACTTCCCTTTGGCAAAGCAAAGAAATCCGCCGCGCGGGAAAAACTTTCCAGCTCCGCGACTTTGATGAACAACTGCATTGCGTGAATTTTATCCATTTCTTTGACCGATTGTTGTTCACAGCGAAACAGTAACGCGCATATCGCATTGTTTATTGTTTTTTCTAACATCTAATGCCGGGTTTCACAATGTTGTCATGACGAATGTGGCGATTTCTCAGCAGGAAAAGGGCGGAATAGCTTTCTGAGAAAGGTGAATCCCCTTAAACAGAGCGTATTTTTCAGTGATTCCCTTTAAAGTGAATAGAGGACGTATTGGCTATTTGTGCTTATTTTTGTCTCATTGCCATTTGTTATTTTGGCTTGTAGTCGCGGAGTTTCATTTTTAATTGCATGCGTACTAACCACCAATATAAGGAAATCCTCAAAATTGTTTTAAATAGTGCCCTCGACATGTAATTTCAGGCGTTTAGCTGTAACTATTTATATCGGTAACTATTTTCTACGCGTCATCTCTGTAGAATGGCCACCGCCAAATGGCGAATTCTTATTTTTTCTCGCGGGTAATACCCTTCCACTACTTAAGTCTTTTTAACGTATTCAGGTGGAGATTCAGTTATGCAAATAGTCATGTTTGACAGGCAGTCAATATTTATTCATGGAATGAAAATCAGTTTACAGCAGCGTATTCCAGGAGTGAGTATTCAGGGGGCCAGTCAGGCAGACGAGTTATGGCAAAAGCTGGAAAGTTACCCTGAAGCCTTAGTTATGCTCGATGGCGATCAGGATGGTGAGTTTTGCTACTGGTTGCTGCAAAAAACCGTGGTGCAGTTTCCTGAGGTTAAGGTGTTAATCACGGCGACGGATTGCAATAAACGGTGGTTACAGGAAGTTATCCATTTTAATGTGCTGGCCATTGTGCCTCGTGATTCAACCGTCGAGACATTTGCGTTGGCGGTAAATAGTGCGGCGATGGGGATGATGTTTCTGCCTGGAGACTGGCGGACGACGCCGGAAAAGGACATTAAAGATCTCAAATCGTTAAGCGCCCGCCAGCGGGAGATTTTAACCATGTTAGCGGGGTAATGACTCCAACTTATTGATAGTGTTTTATGTTCAGATAATGCCCGATGACTTTGTCATGCAGCTCCACCGAT
>NZ_JAVUPQ010000064.1:0-25113 GCF_032029835.1 Escherichia sp. AM3
TTGTTATCTACCGTCGCGCTGTCACCGGTGATATCAATACCGTGACCGCCGCCGCTGACATCCAGATCGCCGTCCTGGATAACTTTCCCGTTATTACCGTTGATTTCCGTGCCAGTGGAATCCTTGCCGTCAACGGTGGTTTTGCCGCTGTTATTCGCCGTGGCGTCGTCACCGTTAATCTGCGTGCCGGTGCCGCCGTTGGTGATGGTGCTCTCGCCTTCGTTATTAACAACCGCCTTGTCGCCGTCAATCTGGATACCGATGGACTCCGGATCGGTAACGGTCATGGTGCCCTTGTTATCTACCGTCGCGCTGTCACCGGTGATATCAATACCGTGACCGCCGCCGCTGACATCCAGATCGCCGTCCTGAATCACTTTCCCGTTATTACCGTTGATTTCCGTACCGGTGGAATCCTTGCCGTCAACGGTGGTTTTGCCATTGTTGTTTACTGTGGCATTATCACCCGTAATAACAAGCTCACCTTTATGATTATATTGCCACTTCGTTGCGCCATCTGCGCTCACCCCTTCAAGGGCAACAGTGTTATTCGCTTCATCAATCTGCCAAAGATTAATCGTTGCCTTACGACCATTGCTATCTTGCAGAGAAATAGTCCCGTCAGCATTCTCGGTATAAGTAAAAACTGAATCGCGAATAGTTAACGTTTTTTCTGCTTTATCGAGAATAACGTCATTATTAAACGAAATCGGTTTGGGAGGTGTAGGCGTATCATCCGGATCGTCCGGTATTATCTCATCTCCGCCAGGACTTGGGGGAACTGGAGTGTCGTCTGATTCATCATCAGGGGGTGTCGGTGGGAGTGGAGAATTGTTGCGATGATGATGATCATCATCGTCGTTTAGTTCCACTACGGCTAAGGCCGTGATTAACGCAGCAGCGCCTGTGGCAAGCCATGGCATCAGGTTTTGTTCGACTAAAGGAGAGCATTCAGAGGGTAAGCGTTTAAGCTCTTCCAGACTGAGTTTTCCTGGGTCTGCCGGACAAGTCACATTGGTATTTTTCTTTTCACCTGTGGTGGTTTCTACCTCTGTGATATCTGCCGCCCAACCCTGACCACTCAGAGCTAATGCAATACAGGCCGACAATAGAGTTTTCCTTTGCATAATAAATCCTTCTGGCGAATATAAAGAAAGCCGGATGCACTAACCCGACCAATTAGTTATTTAAAACATTGAAGACATCCTATATTGCCAGTAGATTATTACCTAATCAAACATACTTTCCGATAATGCACAGTTATAATTCAGGTGAATAAATAAAAGACCATGAATATATGAATTATGTATATAATATAAATTACAAATTAAAAGCACATTCTCATTATAAATAATTATATGATGAAAAAACGGCATGAATTAATACTCAAATAAATAAAGCAGAGCTTAAACATAACTCTGCTTTATAATTAAAGGGACAAAATAATTTTACATCTGTTACTGTTTCGGTCGCAGATTCTCATCAAATACCAGGCGTTTCCTGCCAGGTTCAACTTCCCGCAATGGCTCGACTTGATGCAACGTTTGCTTACAGCGTGTCACCAGCACCTGATACTCATGCGTACCCTGCTTTTTCCATGCCAGCTCCTGCTCACTAAGTTCACGAATCGCTTTCGCCGGGCTGCCGACAATCAGATAATTAGCTGGCATTTCTGCTTTGGCTTTCACAAATGCGGATGCACCAACAATGCTGTTCTCGCCAATCACCGCACCGTCCATCACTACCGCGTTCATTCCCACTAATGCATTGCGGCGGATAATGCAGCCGTGAAGGATAGCGCTATGACCAATATGTCCATCTTCTCCTACAACAGTATCCTGCTCGGGAAAACCGTGCATAACGCAATTATCCTGAATGTTCGCGCCATCTTTCACCACGATACGACCAAAATCGCCACGCAGGCTGGCATTAGGCCCAACGTAAACGCCCTTGCCGAGAATAACATCGCCGATCAATACCGCTGTCGGATGGACAAAGCTCTCTTCTGGCACAACCGGAGTCAGACCATCTATCTGGTAAATTGGCATAACGCCTCCTGTTCAATATTCAAGCCGCCAAAACGTTGAAAATACAGGCTTCCCGGCGCAGGCAGTTCACCGACTGAGGTTTCACCTTTTTCACTAACGAACGCTAAAGCAGCAGGCGCTACGCGCTGATAAATGTTGATACACAGCTGACGCGCCGTATGCCCTGCCCAGTGAGCCGGAAGCAACTCCTCCGGCAACAATGGGTCTTTAAGGACGACACGGCGATAAAAATGGATCAGTAAAAGCTGAATATGAAATGCACGCTCCGGGGTTAACTCGTCTGCCGTCTCTTTTAACAGCGGCACCAGCGGGCGGAATGACTGAATAAAGGTTTCGTACATGGCATTTTGTTCAGTTAAATGCCAGCACTCTTCTACTCTGGCACGCAGTGCTGCGCGAGAAAGCGCCAGTGGTATTTGCGCTTCAAAACAAATCACGTTATCCGCCACCCCCGCTTCATGCAAAAGTGTCTGTACATCCGCCAGTTTTTGCGACGGCGATGCCATCAGGCTGGGTGCCAGTGCGCCAAAACCTTGCCAGATCAACTGCTTTTTGACATCAGCCAGCGTCGCTTTATCTAAACCTTCCGAGAGCAACAGGAGCCATTTACCATCCCATGCAGGTTGCTCTGCGCGATAAATTTTACTTTCTGCCCGTCGCGTCAGGCGCAAGCCTTTATCACTGAGGCTATAGAAACTGCGTCGCCCGATGCGGGAAACATCCAGCCAGCCTTCTTTATTAAGACGAAACAAAGCGGTGCGCACGAAACGCTCACCAAATCCCAGCCCTTCCAGCAAAGCAGCCAGACTACCAAGCCAGATTTCACCACCACGATGGGAAAGCGAATCACCATACAGAGAGGAGATCAAAGATGTGCCACTGACCGGAACAGCGTTTACAGCATGTTGGATAAAAGTATCAAGTTTACTCATTCGATTCAGTCTGTTGTTATTGTTGTGATTTATGAATCATAGCACAGGTCGTATCGACTTCTGGCCCTGACGCTTTACCTCACCAGGGCCAGACGACACGTCAGGCACCAACAATATTGCGCAGATCAAACACCCGACACGCCTTGCCTTCTGAACGCGGGATACTGCCACAGTTAACGATCATCACATCGGTAGAGATCCCCACCATCGACTTAATCCGATGGCGCAGCTGGTGGCATACCTGGCAACGCTGCTCATGCGTCAATGTCAGGCTACTTTCTTTCAACTCCACTTTCACAGAAAGTGAATCAAGATGCCCCCGGCGGTTCACCTCCAGTTGGTAATGCGGCGATAAATGTTCGAATTTGACAATCTCTTCTTCCAGTTGTGACGGAAAGACATTTACACCGCGAATAATCAACATGTCATCGCTGCGTCCGCTGATGCGATCCATGCGGCGCATAGTCCGCGCCGTTCCTGGTAACAGTCGGGTTAAATCACGCGTGCGGTAACGAATGACCGGCAATGCTTCTTTGGTCAGCGTGGTGAATAACAGTTCGCCATGTTCACCATCGGCAAGCGGTGTGCCGTCATGAGGATTAACAATTTCAGGATAGAAATGATCTTCCCAAATGGTTGGGCCGTCGGTAGTTTCCAGACACTCCATCGCCACCCCCGGCCCCATCACTTCTGACAGGCCATAAATATCCAGTGCGGTGATCCCCAGGCGACGCTCAATTTCTTTACGCATGGCCTGTGTCCACGGCTCAGCACCAAACACTCCAACCCGCAGCGAGCAACCGCTGGCATCACCGCCCAACTGCCGCTCCAGCTCTTCAATCAGGTTAAGGCAATAAGATGGCGTAACCATGATCATATCTGGTTGAAAATCACGGATCAGTTGCGCTTGTTTTTCTGTCTGCCCGCCAGACATCGGGATCACCGTAGCGCCCAGACGTTCGGCACCATAGTGCGCACCCAGCCCACCAGTAAACAGCCCGTAACCATAGGCGACATGAATTTTGTCTTTGGGCGTGCCACCCGCCGCACGCAACGAACGCGCTACAATATTGGCCCAGTTATCAATATCGTTTTGCGTATAGCCGACAACTGTCGGTTTACCTGTGGTTCCCGAAGAAGCATGAATGCGCACCACTTGTTCCATCGGCACGGCAAAGGTGTCGAAAGGATAGTTGTCGCGCAGATCCTGTTTGGTGGTACAGGGAAATTTACGCAGGTCTGAAAGTTCCCTGAAATCATCAGGATGTACGCCTGCTGCATTGAATTTGCGCCGATACATCGGGACATTTTCATACGCGTGTTTGAGCGTCCATTTCAGACGCTGTGTTTGTAACGCCTGTAACTCATCAACAGACGCGGTTTCAATCGGGTCAAGCTTTGTATTGGTTATCATTGTAGGGTACTCGCAGGTTGATATGCTCAAACACGCTCCAGAATCATGGCGATGCCCTGACCGACACCGATGCACATGGTGCACAATGCGTAACGACCGTTACGCCGATGCAGCTCATGGCTGGCAGCCAGTGCCAGGCGGGCACCACTCATTCCCAACGGATGGCCTAAGGCGATAGCGCCTCCGTTGGGGTTAACATGTGGGGCATCATCAGGCAGCCCCAATTCGCGTAGTACACCCAACGCCTGGGCCGCGAATGCTTCGTTCAGTTCAATCACGTCCATATCGTGAATACTCAGCCCCGCGCGTTCCAGCACCCGGCGAGTTGCAGGCACCGGACCAAGCCCCATCAGGCGCGGTTCCACCCCGGCGGTTGCCATGGCTACGATACGCGCTCGCGGTGTCAGTCCTTGCGCTGCTGCCATCTGTTCACTGGCAATAATCAACGCAGCGGCTCCGTCATTCACCCCGGAGGCATTGCCTGCGGTGATCACTCCATTGGCACGAAATGGTGCTTTTAGTCCACGTAACTGTTCCAGCGTCGTTTCCGGGCGCAAATGCTCGTCATGTTGTATTTCTGTTACAACACCTTTCTTATTTTTCAACACAACCGGAACAATCTCTTCAGCTAAAATGCCTGAAGATTGCGCTTTTGCCGAACGTTGCTGACTGCGTAGCGCAAAACTATCTTGATCTTCTCGCGAGATTTTTAACAGTTCAGCTACATTCTCTGCCGTTTCCGGCATGCTGTCAGTTCCAAATTGTTGAGCCATGAGCGGGTTCACAAATCGCCAGCCAATAGTGGTATCAAACATCTCAGCCTGACGAGAAAATGCACTGGTTGCCTTGCCCATAACAAACGGTGCCCGAGACATTGACTCCACGCCACCGGCGATCAGCAAATCGCCATCGCCCGCTTTAATCGCCCGTGCGGCGAACCCCAGTGCGTCCAGCCCGGAACCACACAAGCGGTTAATGGTTGTGCCGGAAACACTCTGCGGCAGCCCCGCCAGTAAAGTCGCCATCCGGGCTACGTTACGGTTATCTTCTCCCGCCTGATTAGCACAGCCGAGGATCACATCATCGATACACTCCGCATCGAGACGCGGGTTTCGCACCAGCAGCTCCCGCAAAGGGATAGCAGCCAGATCGTCAGCCCGAACACCTGATAATGCCCCGCCGTAGCGACCAATTGGCGTACGAATTCCGTCACAGATAAAGGCTTCACGCATCAGGCTTCTCCTGTAATGGTGCCGCCGATGCGGTGAGATTTACCGCGAAACAGCGCAACCGTTTTTTGTTGTTGGTTAACAATTTCGATGTCGTAAACACCGGTTTGCTTGCCCTGATGACGTACCTGCGCAGTAGCAGTTAAGGTGTCTCCGGCAAAGCCTGGACGTAAAAAATCAATCGTGCAGGCAGAAGCGACGGCTGCCAGCCCCTGGCTATTGCAGGCGTAGGCAAAGGCAGTATCAGCCAGTGAAAATAGCTGCCCGCCGTGGCAACTTTGATGACCGTTAAGCATTTGTGCAGTGACGGTCATGGTCACTACAGCAAAGCCTTCATCCATTGAGATAATGCCGATGCCAAGCGCTTTGGCGCAGGCATCGTTCTCATACATTGCATGGGCATTTTGCCAGGCCTTATGACTCATAACCGCTCTCCAGAAGCGCCCGTTGGCGCAGCAATGAACATGGGCGATAGCGTTCTTCGCCATAGTGATGCTGTAGATTTTCAAGGAGCCTTAATATTCGCTGCCAGCCAAGTTGCGCTCCCCAGGCAAGTGGGCCATATGGATAATTCACCCCAAGACGCATGGCGGTATCGATATCCTGTTCAGAGGCCACGCCTTTTTGAAGCGCATCAAGGGCTTCATTGATGATCATTGCTACCGTTCGCCAAATCAGCATTCCTGGGTAATCTGCAATTTGCTGCACTGTTTTGCCCTGCTGTTGCAGGTAATAAATGGCCTTGCGGGTCGCTGAGTCCGGGTTCACCGCTGCAGCAGCAATGGTCACCACCTTGCCCGCCATTTTATCGATCACTACCACCGGGCGTGCCAGTCGTATTGCCAGCGCCTGTGCCGTCTCGCCTTGTGTCTCAATCAATAAAACATCGTCAATTTCCGTGACACCGTCACTTTTCTTTTCTACTTTCATTGGGCTAAAACTGTCGCTTACCGCTTCCAGGCCAACAACTGCCTCACGTTCCGCGCGCCAGTCGTACACGCCCAGCCCACTTTTCTTGCCCAACCGTCCACCAATCACCAGTTCCTGTTGCACCAGCGAAGGTAAAAAACGACGCTCCTGCCAGAAAGCGTTAAACACCGAACAGGTGACAGCAAAATTGACGTCCTGACCAATCAGATCGGTTAATTCCAGCGGCCCCATCGGGAAACCAGCGCCATCGCGAAGTGCAGCGTCAATCACTTCTGGTGCAGCAACCTGCTCTTCCAGTGCCCGCCAGGCCTCGGAATAATAAGGACGCGCAACACGGTTAACGATAAATCCGGGGGTCGAATGACAGCGCACTGGCTGCTTACCCCAACTCAATGTCAGTTCACACAACTGCTCGACAACTTCCGCTGCCGTTGCCAGCCCACTGACCACCTCCACCAACTTCATCACCGGTGCCGGGTTAAAAAAATGCAGCCCCGCAACACGTTCAGGATTTTTTACCTCCGCAGCAATCGCGGTTATAGAGATTGACGAAGTGTTAGTGGTCAATAGCGTTTGTGGCGGGCAAACTTCCGCCAGTTGTGCAAAGAGCGCTTTTTTAACTTCCAGACGTTCAGACGCCGCTTCAATAACCAGATTCGCTGCTGCCAGCGCGTGAATATCGGTCACCGGGATCAGGCGTTTCAATGTGCGTTCACAGGTTTCAGCGGTCAGTTTTCCCCGCGTCACGCGTGAATTTAGCCGCGCGTGTATCCCGTCGATTGCGCGGGTCAGCGCTTCAGCAGAAATGTCATACAGTAAAACCTGATGTCCATGACTGGCGGCAACTTCAGCAATGCCTGCCCCCATGGTGCCGCTCCCAATCACTGCCACAGTTTGCACATTTATCATCATGCTATTTCCCCGTGAACTGCGGTGAGCGTTTAGCCAGGAACGCACTGACACCTTCACGATAATCTGCGCTCCGTCCGGCAAGTCGCTGATAGTCACGTTCCAGATCCAGTTGCGTATCGAGCGTATTGGTTTCAGCGCTATTTATCGCTTGCTTGATAAGTCCAAGACCAAATGTCGGTTGTGTCGCCAGATGCCGTGCCAGCTGTTGCGCGGTATCTGCCAGCGTTTCATCATCAACAACCTGCCAGATCATCCCCCATTCGTGCGCCTGTTCAGCACTCAGTTGATTCCCCAGCAGTGCCAGCCCCATGGCGCGCGCTCGTCCGGCAACGCGTGGCAGTAACCAGGTTCCACCGCAATCGGGTATTAAGCCTAACTTACTAAACGCCATGACGAATTTTGCTGAACGGGCAGCAATAACGATGTCGCCCCCCAGTGCCAGTGTTGCGCCTGCCCCTGCCGCCACGCCATTGACTGCACAGATCACCGGTTTTGGCAGTTTTGCCAGGCGACGTACCAGTGGGTTATAGAAACGTTCAACTGACATCCCTAAATCCGGTGCGGGGCCTGTGGGATCAACGTTACGATCGTTAAGATCCTGACCAGCACAAAATCCGCGCCCGGCACCTGTAAGTAACAGGCAACGGATAGTGTCGTCGCGCTCGACCTGTTTCAGGCACTCTGCCAGTTGTGCGTGCATCTCATCATTAAAACTGTTCAGGCGTTCCGGGCGGTTGAGCGTTAGTGTCATCACGCCCTTTTCTACATGACTGAGGATGAATTCCATCATTAGCGTCCTTTAAAGTCGGGCGTGCGTTTTTGTAAGAAAGCGGAGATGCCTTCATGACGATCTTCTGTTGCCGCCAGCAAGGTGAATAACTGTCGCTCCTGGGCAAGTCCGGCTTGCAAAGCCACTTCCTGCGACTGGCGCAGCGCTTGCTTTGCCGCTTGTAAGGCCAGCGGCGAGTGACGTGCCATTTTCGATGCCAGCTGTAAGGCGTATTCGAGGGTTAAATCGCTGGGGAAGACGTCGCTAACCAGCCCGGCCTGCTGTGCTTGCTGAGCGGTGATACTTTCTCCGCTCAGCACCATTTTGCTGGCTAACGATTTACCGACACTACGGATTAAACGTTGCGTTCCGCCTGCGCCAGGCATGATGCCGAGAGTGATTTCCGGCAACCCAAAACGCGCGTTCTCTCCGGCAACCACCACATCGCACAACAATGCCAGTTCGCAACCCGCCCCAAGCGCGTAACCATTGACGGCTGCGATAAGTGGTTTATTAAAGGCCTGCAATCGCGCCCATAGCTGCGGACGTGTATCGTTTAAGGTGGCCGCGAGATCTTTTTCTGCCATTTCGTTGAGATCGGCCCCGGCGGCAAAAAAGCGTGCATTACCGGTAATCACACAGACCGAAATGCTGGTATCGGTAGCCGCAGCTTCCAGTTCATTTACCAGTTGCATCAGCAGGGCATTATTTAGCGCATTACGTGCGGCGGGACGGTTAAGGGTCAGCAACAATACTCGTTGCTGACGGCTGACGATCAGTTCGCTCATGCCATCCCCTTCGCGTCAAAGTCAACCACCACATCGCTGGTCAGCGGCAGTGCCTGGCAACTCAACACATAACCTGCGGCCAGTTCATCCGGTTCCAGACTGTAATTGGTTTCCATCGCCACTTTGCCACGCAGCACTTTGCATTTGCAGGTCGCACAGACGCCGCCTTTGCAGGCATAGGGCAGATCCGCCCCCTGGCGCAATGCCGCATCGAGAATGCTTTCATCGTCGGCATTAAGCACGATTTCCCGATCCCGCCCATCCTGACGTACAGTCACTTTTTGTCCGTCACTTTGCACGTTAACGCTACGTTTGACGCGCGTGCCAGGCGTATTAAACCGCTCCAGATGAATGGTTTTATCTGGCATTCCCAGTGCTTTTAAGGCGGTTTCCGCGTCATCCATCATCGCCGCCGGACCACAAATAAATGCCTCATCATAAAGACGAAAATTAATGAGCGAGGCCCCAAGTGACTGTAATTTTTCACCGTCAATACGCCCGTGAAGCAGATCGCTGTCGAGGGTTTCCTGACTGAAAATGCACAACAACTGTAAACGCTGAGGATATTTGTCTTTCAGGTCTGCCAGTGCCTGGCGAAACATCATGCTCTGGCTGGTACGGTTACCGTAGATCAGGGTGAACTGACTTTCAGGCTCGGTTTGTAAAGTGGTGGCGATAATCGCCAGCATTGGCGTAATACCTGATCCTGCTGCAATTGCCAGATAGCGCCCCTGGCGTTCGGCCTGCGGCTGATAGCCGAAATGCCCCTGCGGCACCATGACCTCCAGCGTCATACCCTGGCGGATGTGTTCGCGGGCATAGCGGGAGAAACGTCCGCCTTCAATGGCTTTCACCGCCACACTAATTTCGCCAGGCAGATAGCTGCGGCAAATGGAGTAACAACGGCGTAATTCTTCACCATCAAAGCTGGCTTTTAAGGTCAAATGTTGACCGGGGCGAAAGCGATACGCCTCCTGCAAAGGCTGGGGCACCGCAAAGGTAATGGTCACCGCATCACGGGTTTCCGGCTCCACTTTTGCCACCGTTAAGGAATGAAACGTTGTCATGGCATCCTCAAATACATTTGAAATAATCGAAAGGTTCGCGGCAACTATCGCAGCGATACAATGCTTTGCAGGCCGTGGAACCAAATTCACTGATAAGTGTGGTATGGACGCTGGCACAGCGCGGGCAACGTACTTCTGGCGGCAAATGGGCATGGCAACTGTGTCCGGCGGGCGGGCTAATGCCATACTGTCGCAGACGCTCACGGGCATCGGGGGTCATCCAGTCGGTGGTCCATGCCGGGTCGAGTTGCAGCACAACCTGAACGGGGGTAAACCCGTGGGTTGTCATTGCCTCACGTATCGCGCCAATCAAATGTTCCGTTGCCGGACAACCGGAATAAGTCGGCGTAAAGCCGATCACCCATCCTTCTCCCATCTGTGTCACATTACGCACCATGCCTAAATCGGTAATGGTCAGCACCGGGATCTCCGGGTCCGGGATCTGGCTGAGTAGCGCCCATATCTCATGCACCTGCGGCGGTGCAATGGTGGCCAGACGTTGCATACCCATCTCCTCTGTTACCACTGCTGACCGGGCAAGACACGCTGGAGATACTGCATTTCTGCCAGCATGGGCCCAAGGTGTTCGGTATGCAGTCCTTTTTTACCGCCAGTGCGATACGCCTGCTCTTGCGGTACGTTCAATGTGGCTTCGTTGATCCCGGCAAAAACTTCGGCTTCCCACGCTGCGCGTAAAGTGCGTGGGTCAACCGCAATACCCTCTTCACTCAGTGCAATATCAATCTCGTCGGCATCGAACAGTTCGGCGGTAAAACGCCACAACTTGTTGATGGCCTGCTGCATCTTTTGCCCTGATACGTCAGTACCATTGCCCAGTCGCTCCAGCCAGCCACGACTAAAACGCAGGTGATAACGCGCTTCTTTAATTGCTTTGGCAGAAATCGCCGCCAGTTGCGGCTCGCGGCTTTCCATCAGACGGGTAAAGAGCGCCACATGCCATGCATCGATGAAATACTGGCGTGCAATGGTGTCGGCAAAATTGCCGTTTGGTTGTTCAACCAACAATAAGTTGCTGAACTGGCGCTCGTCTCGGGTGAAGGCCAGGGTATCTTCATCGCCTTCTCCCGCTAATTCAGCGGCATACGATAAGAAGTTGCGTGCCTGACCTAATAAATCGAGGCCAATGTTTGCCAGTGCGAGATCGATTTCCAGTTCCGGTGCATGACCGCACCATTCCCCCAACCGCTGGGAGAGCACCAGGCAGTTATCGCCCAGGCGCAAGGTGTAAGCCGTTAACTGATTCATTTCCAACCTCACATGTGCTCAATGCCATCAGGGATGGAGTAAAACGTTGGATGGCGATAGACCTTGCTTTCAGCCGGATCAAAAAATTCACCGCGTTCTTCCGGTTGCGAGGCAACAATTTCACTCGCCTTCACCACCCAAATTGAACATCCTTCGCTACGACGGGTGTAAGCATCACGGGCATTTTCCAGTGCCATCCGCTCATCGGCAGCATGTAAACTGCCAACATGGCGGTGTGATAAGCCCTGTTTGCCACGCACGAAAACTTCGTATAACGGCCAGTAAACATTACTCATTTTGAATCTCCTTATGCGACCTTACGGGCATGTTGTTTTTGTGCATGGGCCAGCGCTGCTTCCCGTACCCAGGTACCTTCTTCCCAGGCTTTACGTTTGGCGTCGAGCCGCTCCTGATTACAAATTCCGCGACCGTTTATCACTTCGTTAAACTCCTGCCAGTCGATCTCACCAAAGCGGTAGTGCCCGCTTTCAGTATCAAAATGCAGATCCGGGTCAGGAACGGTCATACCGAGCATTTCAACCTGTGGAACGGTGTTATCCACGAAACGCTGGCGGAGTTCGTCGTTGGTGAAACGTTTGATTTTCCAGGCGAGACTTCTGGCGCTGTTTGGCGAGTTATCATCGTTTGGCCCGAACATCATTAAGGCTGGCCACCAGAAACGGTTAATGGCGTCTTGCAACATCTGCTTTTGAGCTTCGCTGCCCTGCGCCAGTGCCATGCAGGCTTCAAACCCCTGACGCTGGTGAAAACTCTCTTCTTTGCAGATTTTCACCATTGCTCTGGCATACGGGCCATAAGAAGTGCGGCATAACGCCACCTGATTGACGATCGCTGCGCCATCCACCAGCCAGCCGATAACACCGATATCAGCCCAACTCAATGTCGGATAATTAAAGATGGAGGAATATTTCATCCGTCCGTCGAGCATTTTTTGGTAGATGTCTTCTCTGGCGCAGCCCAGTGTTTCGGCGGCGCTATAGAGATACAGGCCATGACCTGCTTCATCCTGCACTTTGGCTAACAGAATGGCTTTACGCCGCAAGGTTGGTGCGCGAGTGATCCAGTTACCTTCAGGCAACATACCAACAATCTCGGAGTGCGCATGCTGCCCAATCTGGCGGATCAATGTCTTTCGGTAAGCATCGGGCATCCAGTCCTGCGGCTCGATAGCCGTTTCCTGGGCTATCCGTTGCTCAAAGCGTTCTTCTTGGGTCACGTCATCACCTTTACGATTCCAGTTTTTGTGATTTAATTAAAAACACGAATCACATTGTTTTGTAAAAGCTACACAATGGTTAACTAAAATCACAAATTTTGTATGTTTGAACTGTGACGGATTTCGCACCATATTTTTATAAATCATTATTTATCAGTGCATTAATGTTTTCCGCAGTTGCTATACAGATCGCATAGTTAACATTTCGTTAAAAGATCCCTTGCTTTTTATGATTCGCGATTTAACTATTAGCAACAGAAATGTGAAACATCTGGAGAGTAGCGATGCAGCAGTTAGCCAGTTTCTTATCCGGTACCTGGCAGTCTGGCCGGGGCCGTAGCCGTTTGATTCACCACGCCATTAGCGGCGAGGCATTATGGGAAGTGACCAGTGAAGGTCTTGATATGGCGGCTGCCCGCCAGTTTGCCATTGAAAAAGGTGCCCCCGCCCTCCGCGCGATGACCTTTATCGAACGTGCGGCGATGCTTAAAGCGGTCGCTAAACATCTGCTGAGTGAAAAAGAGCGCTTCTATGCTCTTTCTGCGCAAACAGGCGCAACGCGGGCAGACAGTTGGGTTGATATTGAAGGCGGTATTGGGACGTTATTTACTTACGCCAGCCTCGGTAGCCGGGAGCTGCCTGACGATACGCTGTGGCCGGAAGATGAATTGATCCCCTTATCGAAAGAAGGTGGATTTGCCGCGCGCCATGTACTGACCTCAAAGTCAGGCGTGGCAGTGCATATTAACGCCTTTAACTTCCCCTGCTGGGGAATGCTGGAAAAGCTGGCACCAACGTGGCTGGGCGGAATGCCAGCCATCATCAAACCAGCTACCGCGACGGCCCAACTGACTCAGGCGATGGTGAAATCAATTGTCGATAGTGGTCTTGTTCCCGAAGGCGCAATTAGTCTGATCTGCGGTAGTGCGGGCGACCTTTTGGATCATCTGGACAGCCAGGATGTGGTGACTTTCACGGGGTCCGCGACGACCGGACAGATGCTGCGAGTTCAGCCAAATATCGTTGCCAAATCTATCCCCTTCACGATGGAAGCTGATTCCCTGAACTGCTGCGTACTGGGCGAAGATGTCACCCCGGATCAACCGGAGTTTGCGCTGTTTATTCGTGAAGTTGTGCGTGAGATGACCACAAAAGCCGGGCAAAAATGTACGGCAATCCGGCGGATTATTGTGCCGCAGGCATTGGTTAATGCTGTCAGTGATGCTCTGGTTGCGCGATTACAGAAAGTCGTGGTCGGTGATCCTGCACAGGAAGGTGTGAAAATGGGCGCACTGGTAAATGCTGAACAGCGTGCTGATGTGCAGGAAAAAGTGAACACATTGCTGGCTGCAGGATGCGAGATTCGCCTCGGTGGTCAGGCGGATTTATCTGCTGCGGGTGCATTCTTCCCGCCAACCTTATTGTACTGTCCGCAGCCGGATGAAACACCGGCGGTACATGCAACAGAAGCCTTTGGCCCTGTCGCAACGCTGATGCCAGCACAAAACCAGCAACATGCTCTGCAACTGGCTTGTGCAGGCGGCGGTAGCCTTGCGGGAACGCTGGTGACGGCTGATCCGCAAATTGCGCGTCAGTTTATTGCCGACGCGGCACGTACGCATGGGCGAATTCAGATCCTCAATGAAGAGTCGGCAAAAGAATCCACCGGGCATGGCTCCCCACTGCCACAACTGGTACATGGTGGGCCTGGTCGCGCAGGAGGCGGTGAAGAATTAGGTGGTTTACGAGCGGTGAAACATTACATGCAGCGAACCGCTATACAGGGTAGCCCGTCGATGCTTGCCGCTATCAGTAAACAGTGGGTGCGTGGTGCGAAAGTCGAAGAAGATCGTATTCATCCGTTCCGCAAATATTTTGAGGAGCTGCAACCAGGCGACAGCCTACTGACTCCCCGCCGCACAATGACAGAGGCCGATATTGTTAACTTTGCTTGCCTCAGCGGCGATCATTTCTATGCACATATGGATAAGATTGCTGCTGCCGAATCTATTTTCGGTGAGCGGGTGGTGCATGGGTATTTTGTGCTTTCTGCGGCTGCGGGTCTGTTTGTCGATGCCGGTGTCGGTCCGGTCATTGCTAACTACGGGCTGGAAAGCTTGCGTTTTATCGAACCCGTAAAGCCAGGCGATACCATCCAGGTGCGTCTCACCTGTCAGCGCAAGACGCTGAAAAAACAGCGTAGCGCAGAAGAAAAACCAACAGGTGTGGTGGAATGGGCTGTAGAGGTATTCAATCAGCATCAAACCCCGGTGGCGCTGTATTCAATTCTGACGCTGGTGGCCAGGCAGCACGGTGATTTTGTCGATTAATCGGTGAATGAAGGGCAACGGCGAATAGTTGCCCTTTTATTTCACTAAGTTTTGTGACGTTGTCACATTATGCATGATGTGTACATCTATTTTCAGGGCATCCACTGTATGAAAAGCTGGCACACCTGCCAAACAACCTGGCAGGTGCAGGCAATCCCCTTTGCATCAGTACTGATAATGTGAACCTGACTAAACCGCCCACAGAGCGCGGTTGCTAACAAGAACACAACATCTGACGAGGTTAATAATGGGAAGCCCCTCTCTGTATTCTGCCCGTAAAACAACCCTGGCGTTGGCAGTCGCCTTAAGTTTCGCCTGGCAAGCGCCGGTATTTGCCCACGGTGGTGAAGCGCATATGGTGCCAATGGATAAAACGCTTAAAGAATTTGGTGCCGATGTGCAGTGGGACGACTACGCCCAGCTCTTTACCCTGATTAAAGATGGCGCGTACGTGAAAGTGAAGCCTGGTGCGCAAACAGCAATTGTTAATGGTCAGCCTCTGGCACTGCAAGTACCGGTAGTGATGAAAGACAATAAAGCCTGGGTTTCTGACACCTTTATTAACGATGTTTTCCAGTCCGGGCTGGATCAAACCTTTCAGGTAGAAAAGCGCCCTCACCCACTTAATGCGCTAACTGCGGACGAAATTAAACAGGCCGTTGAAATTGTTAAAGCTTCCGCGGACTTCAAACCCAATACCCGTTTTACTGAGATCTCCCTGCTACCGCCAGATAAAGAAGCTGTCTGGGCGTTTGCGCTGGAAAACAAACCGGTTGACCAGCCGCGCAAAGCCGACGTCATTATGCTCGACGGCAAACATATCATCGAAGCGGTGGTGGATCTGCAAAACAACAAACTGCTCTCCTGGCAACCCATTAAAGACGCCCACGGTATGGTGTTGCTGGATGATTTCGCCAGTGTGCAGAACATTATTAACAACAGTGAAGAATTTGCCGCTGCCGTGAAGAAACGCGGTATTACTGATGCGAAAAAAGTGATTACCACGCCGCTGACCGTAGGTTATTTCGATGGTAAAGATGGCCTGAAACAAGATGCCCGGTTGCTCAAAGTCATCAGCTATCTTGATGTCGGTGATGGCAACTACTGGGCACATCCCATCGAAAACCTGGTGGCGGTCGTTGATTTAGAACAGAAAAAAATCGTTAAGATTGAAGAAGGTCCGGTAGTTCCGGTGCCAATGACCGCACGCCCATTTGATGGCCGTGACCGCGTTGCTCCGGCAGTTAAGCCTATGCAAATCATTGAGCCTGAAGGTAAAAATTACACCATTACTGGCGATATGATTCACTGGCGGAACTGGGATTTTCACCTCAGCATGAACTCTCGCGTCGGGCCGATGATCTCCACCGTGACTTATAACGACAATGGCACCAAACGCAAAGTCATGTACGAAGGTTCTCTCGGCGGCATGATTGTGCCTTACGGTGATCCTGATATTGGCTGGTACTTTAAAGCGTATCTGGACTCTGGTGACTACGGTATGGGCACGCTAACCTCACCAATTGCTCGTGGTAAAGATGCCCCGTCTAACGCAGTGCTCCTTAATGAAACCATCGCCGACTACACTGGCGTGCCGATGGAGATCCCTCGCGCTATCGCGGTATTTGAACGTTATGCCGGGCCGGAGTATAAGCATCAGGAAATGGGCCAGCCCAACGTCAGTACCGAACGCCGGGAGTTAGTGGTGCGCTGGATCAGTACAGTGGGTAACTATGACTACATTTTTGACTGGATCTTCCATGAAAACGGCACTATTGGCATCGATGCCGGTGCTACGGGCATCGAAGCGGTGAAAGGTGTTAAAGCGAAAACCATGCACGATGAGACGGCGAAAGATGACACGCGCTACGGCACGCTTATCGATCACAATATCGTGGGTACTACACACCAACATATTTATAATTTCCGCCTCGATCTGGATGTAGATGGCGAGAATAACAGCCTGGTGGCGATGGACCCAGTGGTAAAACCGAATACTGCCGGTGGCCCACGCACCAGTACCATGCAAGTTAATCAGTACAACATCGGCAATGAACAGGATGCCGCACAGAAATTTGATCCGGGCACGATTCGTCTGTTGAGTAACCCGAACAAAGAGAACCGCATGGGCAATCCAGTTTCCTATCAAATTATTCCTTATGCAGGTGGTACTCACCCGGTAGCAAAAGGTGCCCAGTTCGCGCCGGACGAGTGGATCTATCATCGTTTAAGCTTTATGGACAAGCAGCTTTGGGTAACGCGTTATCATCCTGGCGAGCGTTTCCCGGAAGGCAAATATCCGAACCGTTCTACTCATGACACCGGTCTTGGACAATACAGTAAGGATAACGAGTCGCTGGACAACACCGACGCCGTTGTCTGGATGACCACCGGCACCACACATGTGGCCCGCGCCGAAGAGTGGCCGATTATGCCGACCGAATGGGTACATACTCTGCTGAAACCATGGAACTTCTTTGACGAAACGCCAACGCTAGGGGCGCTGAAGAAAGATAATTGATTGTTTCAGACTAAAAAAACGGCACCAGGTGCCGTTTTTTACTTATGAGCGAACAAGATTAATACCGTACACACACCGACTTAGTTTCACACCAACCGTCCAGCCAGTCGGGGCCAAAATCACGGCCTGTTCCTGACTGCTTCATCCCACCAAACGGTAAGTTAGCGTCAATTAAGGTATGACTGTTTACCCACACCGTCCCTGCCTGTAAGCGATCGCTATATTCCAGAGCCTGGGAGAGATTTTGCGTCCAGACACTGGCAGTTAAGCCATATTCCGTGTCGTTTGCCAGTTGTAACGCCTCTTCTCCATCCGCTACTCGCACCAGGTTAACCACCGGACCAAACACCTCTTCACGAGTTAAGCGCAATTTAGCATCGGGATTTACCACCAGCGTTGGCGCAACATAATACCCCTCTCCGGCAGGTCCATTCGATCCGCGAATCAGCTCTGCTTGCTGTGCCTGCGCATCGTCGAGGAATGAACACACTTTGCCGCAGTGCGCACGAGAAACCAAAGGGTTAATCTGTGCAACAGGTGACATCCCCGGTCCCACTTGCAACGATTTTACCGCCTGCTCAAATCCACTAACCAGCGTGTCAAACAACGGCGCTTCAATATAAATTCGCGAACTGGCGGCGCATACTTGCCCTTGATTCAGGAAGCTTCCGGTCATCAAGCCTTCAATAACCCATTGCGGATCAGCATCTTTTAATACAATTGCCGGGTTTTTACCGCCCAGTTCCAGCGTTACACGCGTTAAGCGATCAGCAGCAGTTCTGGCAATACCTTTTCCCGTCGCGGTTGAACCGGTAAAACTGATTTTCGCAACATGAGGATGTGACGTCAGGGCCGCGCCGCATACAGCACCTGACCCGGTGACGACATTAAAAACGCCATCAGGGATACCAGCCTCGCTGGCCAGTTCCGCCACGCGCAACATCGTCAGTGGCGTGGTTTCCGAAGGCTTAATCACGATTGAACAGCCTGCTGCCAGTGCTGGCATCACCTTCCACATACCAATCATCAACGGAAAGTTCCATGGCACAATTCCCGCCACTACGCCAACCGGCTCTTTACGCGTCCAGGCCTGATAACGCGCCCCCTGGGGTAAGGGAATCGACAAGTCCAGCGTTTTACCCGCGATTTTGGTCGTTAACCCGGCGGTATAACGCATCCAGTTCAGCGTACAGCCCACTTCAAAAGCACGGGAAATGGCAATTGACTTGCCTTGCTCCAGGGTTTCCAGTTGCGCCAGCTCCTCACTGTGCTGCTCCACCAGATCAGCAAAACGTAGCAGAATACGTTCACGCTCTGCGGGTAATCGCCCGGCCCAGCGACGCGAGACAAAGGCCCGCCAGGCAGACATGACTGCGTTATCTACATCCGCTTCGTTGGCATCAGCAGTAGACGCAATTTCTTGCCCGGTGGCCGGATCAAAGATCGCCAACCGTTTTTCACTTTGTGCGGGGCCAGGACGACCATCAATATAAAGACCGTGTTGACGATCGAGAAACTGTTGGACCTGGCTTAATACTGCTACATGCGGCTCTGTCATCACTTTTCCTTATTATTTACCCAGTGTGATTTCAGTGTACGCAGCGACAAGAAAAGTCACTTTTTTCGCTGTGACATTCGCTTTGTCAGCTGTGACAAGCTCCGCAAATCGTGACAATAACCGCTTATGTCTCTATGCCTGACAAGACTTATTTCCTATAGTCAGGCTCATTAGCTTCGTTTATTGCAACACAAATGCAACAATAAAAATACATTTCACAGAGCGAAAACGTGCCATGAACCCCGCAGTGGATAATGAGTTTCAGCAATGGCTTTCCCAAATCAATCAGGTATGCGGAAATTTTACCGGACGCCTGCTGACTGAGCGTTACACGGGTGTACTGGACACGCATTTTGCCAAAGGACTAAAGCTGAGTACCGTGACAACCAGCGGGGTGAATTTATCCCGCACCTGGCAGGAAGTAAAAGGCAGCGACGATGCCTGGTTTTACACCGTTTTTCAGCTTAGTGGTCAGGCAATAATGGAGCAGGATGAGCGTCAGGTGCAGATTGGCGCAGGCGATATTACGTTACTCGATGCCTCACGCCCCTGTTCGCTTTACTGGCAGGAGTCTTCTAAACAGATTTCATTACTTTTGCCACGCACTCTGCTGGAACAATATTTTCCCCATCAAAAACCTGTCTGCGCAGAAAGACTGGACGCTGACTTACCCATGGTGCAACTCAGTCATCGTCTGTTACAGGAAAGCATGAATAACCCGGCACTTTCTGAAACAGAAAGTGAAGCTGCGCTACAGGCGATGGTGTGTCTGCTGCGCCCGGTACTTCATCAGCGGGAATCTGTCCAACCTCGCCGTGAACGTCAGTTTCAAAAAGTGGTTACGTTGATAGACGATAATATTCGCGAAGAGATATTACGCCCGGAGTGGATAGCCGCAGAGACGGGTATGTCAGTACGTAGTTTGTACCGAATGTTTGCCGATAAAGGTTTGGTCGTCGCGCAATATATTTGTAACCGTCGTCTCGATTTTTGTGCAGATGCGATTCGCCATGCCGCAGATGATGAAAAACTGGCAGGCATCGGCTTTCATTGGGGATTTTCTGACCAGAGTCATTTTTCAACGGTATTTAAGCAACGCTTTGGGATGACGCCAGGCGAGTATCGACGTAAATTCCGCTAACTAATTCGCGTTGCATGTACTGCAACGCCAATTAGTTAAAACAGATATTTGACTACGCATATTTCAGGGCAAAAGGCAATTTGACAGGAGTTTTTGAATATTCACCTTGTTTCCGGAAAATAGATTAATCGCCTTCTCCTGTAGCGTTATCCCGATATTGCGGTTTTGCTATTAAGATTTTCGCATCCATTTACCGTTTATCCCTTGTACATATTCCCCCGGTTTGGCCCGAGCTACGAGCTTTTGCCCGGCGAGTTTCGCGATATCATCTGCAGACACATTATTTTGCTTTGCCAGTTGTTGGTAACTCGCTTTACGTTCGGCATTAATGTCGGTTACTAATTTCTCTGTTTCAGCATCCGTTTTCAGCGCAACCAAATAACCATAAAATGTTTCACCTACTCGCCCCTGAGTTCTGGCTTCATCCAGAGTCAATGCCATTACATTGCTGCTTACCAGCCCAACAAGAAACGCACAAAGAAGTAATGTTTTCTTCATCATCGCCTCAGAAAAGATCGCTACGAGTTTCAAGCAGCTCTTCGACATCTTTGTCTGCCTTGATGATGATCTCATGCTCAATTTTAACGTTCATATTGATAGTGATCGGTTCCTTAGGTGCAGCGACTTCAATGCGAGGCGTACAGCCAACCAGCATAAAAGATGACGTCAACGCAGCCAGTAAAATTTTCATTGTTTTTCCTCACACTCTTTTCCTTGCGGACAGTCATTTCCCGGCAGACGTGCGTTCTGCTCCAACCATGCCTGGAGATTATCGCCAAAGCGTAAACTGCGCCACAGCGTAAAAATATTCTCTTCATGATGGTAATTAAGGTTTACCGTACCGCTTTTACCATCAACGCGACTGGTACCTGTAATGTTGGCCTGCATGGTTAATAAACCGAGATTATCTAAATTAATATTTGTCGATGAACGGCTAATTTCCATATAGCGCAACCAGTTAATTGCTGAACCCGCAGTCATATTGTCTTTCACCACCGCATCTGCGGTGTCTTTATCCAGCCGCAAGGTCATTGGCCCGCTGTTTGCCAGCCAACCATCTTTCACTATCCATTTTTCGTTGTTTAGCCATAACGGCAATGCACCACTAAATGCCCCGGACATGGCGAATTGTTTCGGATTGACGGCGCTAACCAGTTCGCTGGATGAGAGATTATTCAGCCGCAACAGCGCCGGGTCATGCTGCGGCATACGTAATTGTTTCATCAGTACGTTACCGCCTAACACATCGACGCTAACATCAGTCAACAGCAAGGGTTCTTCTTCAGTCCACGGATAACGCCCTTGCAAATCAGCCGTAATATTTTTCGCTGTCACCAGATTAATCACTTCGGCAATTCGCAACGTAACGGGGCCGCGAGTCCCCAGATGCCAGGCTCCATCGGCAAAACGGAAAGGCAGGACAAAATCGACACCGTTCACCTGATTATCTGGCATCCAGGCACTACCGCCTTTCAACACGCCGTGCCCTCCCGCGCGGAATCCTTGTTCAGGCGCAGCAGAAAATGCAACCTGAGCATACAGTTCACCATCGCGTAAGTTCATCTTCCAGTCGGGTGGCACCAGCGGCTGGAATACAGTCAGTGATTGTTTAGGCCACCAGGCGTTACCGCGCAGACGAATACCGTCCCAGCGACCGTTTACCCGAACCGGGCCAATCTCACCAGCATGTAAATCGCCTTTAAAGAGGAAATAGGTCGGATCGCGCCCATCGACGCTAAATTTTAAGGTTGATGGCGGTAACACACTGCCGCCAGTGAACAGCGTTTGCCCGGCGTCCAGTGACAGCGCGCCGCTGAAGGAGGGATGCTGTGCGTCACGTACCCAGACGACGGGCTTGTCGAGAATTAATCGCGGCTTTTCTACCGTCATCGTACCGTATTGTAACTGGTCGAAACCGGTGGAGAGATCGGTCAGCGTAATCGTGCTGTCATGCCACTCACCTTTTCCTGCGACATCCCAGGTGGCATTCATCGGTGTAAAACTCCCTTTTCCCCAGTAGCGCCACTGCCAGCGGCCAGCGTCAGGGAGAAAATCATTCGCCAGCCCATCCATATGCAGCACGAAATCGCCCAGTTCATTTTCATGCGCCTGCAAGATGGCCTGCAAACGTCCGTCAACACCACGTTGGGTGACTTTTACACCCGCTAAAGGCCAGCGGATTTCATCGATGTCCAGCGAATCGATGACTCTTCCCTTCGAACGTAATAACGCGCCTGGCTCAAAGGCCAGCGTTGGGTCAGTCAGACTTCCACTTAGCTGCGCGGGTAAGCGGGCATATAAAATGAGGTCCGCCTGTTTCGCTTCACCGGTTAGCTGCAGAGGCAGCTGGCTGTTATCCATGCTTAATTTTCCTGGGCCAAAATTTAGCACCGCGTTGCCTTTACCCGCTTGCCCCTGGGTCAGCACACTCAGTCGTCCGCTGATCAGAGCGTTCTCAAGCCCTGCCTGCCAGTTGTCGACTTTGACACCCAGTCGGCCACTCAAAGGAAAACCTGCATACGGCCAACTCCAGCGACCATCGCTTACGGTCAATTGTTGACGAGTAATTTGCCACGGCAAATCGAGCAACGGATCGCCGTTATCCCGTGCCAGCACAATCAATTGCCCGCTATTTTCCTGCCAGTCCAGCTCTGCATCCACCAGTGACGGTTCCTGCGGCAAGTTTAACGTCGCAGTAGCATGCCCACTTACAGGAAGTCCATCCGGCACGAGCGGCATAGTAAATTCCCCCACCAGTTTAACCGGCGGCTGATTTTCAAACGCGACGACATCCAGTTCGCTGACTGTAAGTTGTTGCCCTTTCAGCTGGCCTTGAAATTTAACTTTTTCGCCCTGATAACGCAGTTGCTGGATATCAGAGGTTAATGCGAGAGAGAGTTTTCCCTGCCATTCCTGCCAGGGAGAAAAAATCAGTTTATCGATATTGATCCAGGTGTTAGGCAGCATGGACTGCCACTGCGCGAGGGTTTTTGGAGCAGCTGGCGATTGCTCCGTCTGCGGCAATTTCGCCAGACAAGCAGAATCAAGTTCTACCATGCCGACGTTCAATAACCAGCGGCTGGGATGTGAAAGGCTGGCGTTGGTGATATGCGCAAGCTGACAATCTCCCACCAGATAACGGAGATCGGGAATGATTAAACCTTTACGCGTAATGCGTGGGCTTTCATCTAATGCAATACGTGTCCCGAGCGGTAGCCAGATGCCCGCCAGCGTGGGAACCCACAGCCCGAGCGTCATCAGCAGCGTCAACGGCACAAGAATAATCAGTAATAACAGCGCGAGAACGGCTTTATATTTACCCAGCATGGGTAGTTAATATCCTGATTTAGCGAAAAATTAAGCATTCAATACGGGTATTGTGGCATGTTTAACCGTTCAGTTGAAGGTTGCGCCTACACTAAGCATAGTTGTTGATGAATTTTTCAATATCGCCATAGCTTTCAATTATATTTGAAATTTTGTAAAATATTTTTAGTAGCTTAAATGTGATTCAACATCACTGGAGAAAGTCTTATGAAACTCGCCGTTTATAGCACAAAACAGTACGACAAGAAGTACCTGCAACAGGTGAACGAGTCCTTTGGCTTTGAGCTGGAATTTTTTGACTTTCTGCTGACGGAAAAAACCGCTAAAACTGCCAATGGCTGCGAAGCGGTATGTATTTTCGTAAACGATGACGGCAGCCGCCCGGTGCTGGAAGAGCTGAAAAAGCACGGCGTTAAATATATCGCCCTGCGCTGTGCCGGTTTCAATAACGTCGACCTTGACGCGGCAAAAGAACTGGGGCTGAAAGTAGTCCGTGTTCCAGCCTATGATCCAGAGGCCGTTGCTGAACACGCCATCGGTATGATGATGACGCTGAACCGCCGTATTCACCGCGCGTATCAGCGTACCCGTGACGCTAACTTCTCTCTGGAAGGTCTGACCGGCTTTACTATGTATGGCAAAACGGCAGGCGTTATCGGTACCGGTAAAATCGGTGTGGCGATGCTGCGCATTCTGAAAGGTTTTGGTATGCGTCTGCTGGCGTTCGATCCGTATCCAAGTGCAGCGGCGCTGGAACTCGGTGTGGAGTATGTCGATCTGCCAACCCTGTTCTCTGAATCAGACGTTATCTCTCTGCACTGCCCGCTGACACCGGAAAACTACCATCTGTTGAACGAAGCCGCCTTCGATCAGATGAAAAATGGCGTGATGATCGTCAATACCAGTCGCGGTGCATTGATTGATTCTCAGGCAGCAATTGAAGCGCTGAAAAATCAGAAAATTGGTTCGTTGGGTATGGACGTGTATGAGAACGAACGCGATCTGTTCTTTGAAGATAAATCCAACGACGTGATCCAGGATGACGTATTCCGTCGCCTGTCTGCCTGCCACAACGTGCTGTTTACCGGGCACCAGGCATTCCTGACAGCAGAAGCTCTGACCAGTATTTCTCAGACTACGCTGCAAAACTTAAGCAATCTGGAAAAAGGCGAAACCTGCCCGAACGAACTGGTTTAATCTTGCCGCTCCCCTGCAACCCAGGGGAGCTGATTCAGATAATCCCCAATGACCTTTCATTCTCTATTCTTAAAATAGTCCTGAGTCAGAAACTGTAATTGAGAACCACAATGAAGAAAGTAGCCGCGTTTGTTGCGCTAAGCCTGCTGATGGCGGGATGTGTAAGTAATGACAAAATTGCTGTTACGCCAGAACAGCTACAGCATCATCGCTTTGTGCTGGAAAGCGTAAACGGTAAGCCCGTGACCAGCGATAATGATGATTTCCGGCAGCATGTGTAACCGCTTTAGCGGTGAAGGCAAACTGTCTAATGGTGAACTGACAGCCAAAGGGCTGGCAATGACCCGTATGATGTGCGCTAACCCGCAGCTTAAGGTAATGACTCCAACTTATTGATAGTGTTTTATGTTCAGATAATGCCCGATGACTTTGTCATGCAGCTCCACC
>NZ_JAVUPQ010000065.1:0-24982 GCF_032029835.1 Escherichia sp. AM3
CGGGAATAGCTCAGTTGGTAGAGCACGACCTTGCCAAGGTCGGGGTCGCGAGTTCGAGTCTCGTTTCCCGCTCCAAATTCTTCTCTCAATAAAATATCCACAGCGATGCGATGCGTTATTGCTGGTTTTCGTTGTCTCTGACAAACTCTTGTAAACAGAGTTATCCACAGCCTCAGGCTGTAATCTTAATTTCAAAGAAACTTCGCACGGTGAATAGTATTTTTTTAACTTATTGATAGATAAGTTAAAAATTAAGATTCCGTTTTGTCGAGTCGATCACTTGACGATTTTATTCGTCTTGAATTGCAATGCGTTTTTATTTTTATTCACAAGCTGTGGATGAATCAGGCGTCACGCGGTAACCCTTTTTCAATCACCCGAACCAGACGCTGTTTTTTCGGCAATTGCACTTCGACTATGCACGCATTTCGTCTCTCTATTTGCTGCGCAATCGCCCACGCTATGTGCTCATCGAGAAGTGGGTGCTCACCTTTACGACTTTCCAGCGCTGTCAAAATCGTTTCATCCCAAGGGGCATTGCCTAATGCTACGGCGATATTACGCAGCCAACGCAGGTGACCAATACGACGAATCGCCGATCCTTCCGTGACTTTTAAAAACTTCTCTTCGCTCCAGGCGAATAACTCAATGAGTTCCGGTGCGTGTAGCGGCTTACGCGGGCTGAAATCCTCTTCTGTGGTGAGTTGTGAATAGCGATTCCACGGGCAGATAAGCTGGCAGTCATCGCAACCGTAAATACGGTTTCCCATTAACGGTCGCAACTCTTCCGGGATCGCCCCTTCAAGTTCGATGGTGAGATAAGAGATACAGCGGCGAGCATCGACGGTATATGGCTCGACGATGGCACCGGTCGGGCAAATCGTCATACAGGCCACGCATTTGCCGCATCCTTCCTCGACTGGTTGATCCACGGGCAGCGGAATATCGACCAGCAATTCGCCTAAAAAGAAGAACGAACCGGCCTCGCGATTGAGGATAAGTGAGTGCTTACCTGTCCAGCCGAGCCCAGCTTTTTCAGCTAACGGGCGCTCGAGAATAGGCGCAGAATCGACAAACGGTCTAAAATTCAGCGAAACACAATGTTGCTGAATCATCTCGCCCAGCTTTTTGAGTCGGTTGCGCAGAAGTTTGTGATAGTCACGGCCCAGCGCATAACGGCTAACATAGCCGAGTTTGGGGTTTTTCAGCGTGCTGGCAAATGCGGCGTTAGCAGGAAGGTAATTCATCCGCACGCTGATCACGCGCAGCGTACCGGGCAATAACTCATGAGGGCGAGCGCGCAGCATACCGTGACGTGCCATCCAGTCCATTTCGCCGTGGTATTGTTTGTCCAGCCATGCTTGCAGTTTGGGCTCGGACTCGCTGAGATCGGTATCGGTAATACCTACCTGCTGAAAGCCCAGTTCCAGCCCCCACTGTTTAATTTTTTGCGCTAACTGATTGAGATCGAGGGGCTCTGACATGACGGACCATACAATGAAGAAAAACCCCGTAAGTATACCACACACCGTCTGGTACGCCGACGATATCCGCCGCGGAGAACGCGAGGCGGCAGATGTGCTGGGGCTCACACTCTATGAGCTGATGCTTCGCGCTGGCGAGGCCGCATTCCAGGTGTGTCGTTCGGCGTATCCTGACGCCCGCCACTGGCTGGTGCTGTGCGGTCATGGTAATAACGGCGGCGATGGCTACGTGGTCGCGCGACTGGCCAAAGCGGTCGGCATTGAGGTCACGTTGTTGGCCCAGGAGAGCGACAAACCGTTGCCGGAAGAGGCCGCGCTGGCACGCGAAGCATGGTTAAACGCGGGTGGCGAGATCCATGCTTCGAATATTGTCTGGCCCGAATCGGTAGATCTGATTGTTGATGCGCTGCTCGGTACCGGTTTGCGGCAAGCGCCCCGCGAATCCATTAGCCAGTTAATCGACCACGCTAATTCCCATCCTGCGCCGATTGTGGCGGTTGATATCCCTTCCGGCCTGCTGGCTGAAACTGGCGCTACGCCAGGCGCGGTGATCAACGCCGATCACACCATCACTTTTATTGCGCTGAAACCAGGCTTGCTCACTGGAAAAGCGCGGGATGTTACCGGACAACTGCATTTTGACTCACTGGGGCTGGATAGTTGGCTGGCAGGTCAGGAGACGAAAATTCAGCGGTTTTCAGCAGAACAACTTTCTCACTGGCTAAAACCGCGTCGCCCGACTTCGCATAAAGGCGATCACGGGCGGCTGGTAATTATCGGTGGCGATCACGGCACGGCGGGGGCTATTCGTATGACGGGGGAAGCGGCGCTGCGTGCTGGTGCTGGTTTAGTCCGAGTACTGACCCGCAGTGAAAACATTGCGCCGCTGCTGACTGCACGACCGGAATTGATGGTGCATGAACTGACGATGGACTCTCTTACCGAAAGCCTGGAATGGGCCGATGTGGTGGTGATTGGTCCCGGTCTGGGCCAGCAAGAGTGGGGGAAAAAAGCACTGCAAAAAGTTGAGAATTTTCGCAAACCGATGTTGTGGGATGCCGATGCATTGAACCTGCTGGCAATCAATCCCGATAAGCGTCACAATCGCGTGATCACGCCGCATCCTGGCGAGGCCGCACGGTTGTTAGGCTGTTCCGTCGCTGAAATTGAAAGTGACCGCTTACATTGCGCCAAACGTCTGGTACAACGTTATGGCGGCGTAGCGGTGCTGAAAGGTGCCGGAACCGTGGTCGCCGCCCATCCTGACGCTTTAGGCATTATTGATGCCGGAAATGCAGGCATGGCGAGCGGCGGCATGGGCGATGTGCTCTCTGGTATTATTGGCGCATTGCTTGGGCAAAAACTGTCGCCGTATGATGCAGCCTGTGCAGGCTGTGTCGCGCACGGTGCGGCAGCTGACGTACTGGCGGCGCGTTTTGGAACGCGCGGGATGCTGGCAACCGATCTCTTTTCCACGCTACAGCGTATTGTTAACCCGGAAGTGACTGATAAAAACCATGATGAATCGAGTAATTCCGCTCCCTGATGAGCAGGCAACATTAGACCTGGGCGAGCGGGTAGCGAAAGCCTGCGATGGCGCAACCGTAATCTATCTGTATGGCGATTTAGGCGCAGGTAAAACCACCTTTAGCCGGGGCTTTTTACAGGCTCTGGGTCATCAGGGTAATGTCAAAAGCCCCACTTATACGCTGGTCGAACCCTATACGCTCGACAACTTAATGGTCTATCACTTTGATTTGTACCGCCTTGCCGATCCCGAGGAGCTGGAGTTTATGGGGATCCGCGATTATTTTGCCAACGATGCCATCTGCCTGGTGGAGTGGCCACAACAAGGTACAGGTGTTCTTCCTGACCCGGATGTCGAAATACACATTGATTATCAGGCACAAGGCCGTGAGGCGCGCGTGAGTGCGGTTTCCTCTGCGGGTGAATTGTTGCTGGCGCGTTTAGCCGGTTAACCTTTGAAAGGTGGCGGGATGATGTATCGCATCAGAAATTGGTTGGTAGCGACGCTGCTGCTGCTGTGCACGCCGGTGGGTGCCGCGACGCTCTCTGATATTCAGGTTTCTAACGGTAATCAACAGGCGCGGATAACGTTGAGTTTTATTGGCGATCCTGATTATGCGTTTAGCCATCAAAGCAAACGCACCGTGGCGCTCGATATCAAACAAACGGGCGTGATTCAGGGACTGCCGTTGTTGTTCAGCGGCAATAATCTGGTGAAGGCGATTCGCTCTGGAACGCCTAAAGATGCACAAACGCTACGGCTGGTGGTCGATCTTACCGAAAACGGTAAAACCGAAGCGGTGAAGCGGCAGAATGGCAGCAATTACACTGTCGTCTTTACGATTAACGCCGATGTGCCGCCACCGCCTCCTCCGCCGCCCGTGGTTGCGAAACGCGTTGAAACGCCTGCGGTTGTCGCACCGCGCGTCAGCGAACCGGCGCGCAATCCGTTTAAAACGGAAAGTAACCGCACTACGGGTGTTATCAGCAGTAATACGGTAACGCGTCCGGCAGCGCGCGCGACGGCTAACACTGGCGATAAAATTATCATCGCTATTGATGCCGGACACGGCGGTCAGGACCCTGGCGCTATCGGCCCCGGTGGTACGCGGGAGAAAAATGTCACCATCGCCATCGCGCGTAAATTGCGTACTTTGCTCAATGACGATCCGATGTTTAAAGGCGTTTTAACCCGTGACGGGGATTACTTTATCTCGGTGATGGGGCGCAGTGATGTGGCACGTAAGCAAAACGCCAATTTCCTCGTGTCGATTCACGCTGATGCCGCACCGAACCGCAGTGCGACTGGCGCTTCCGTATGGGTGCTCTCTAACCGTCGCGCCAACAGTGAAATGGCCAGCTGGCTGGAGCAGCACGAGAAACAGTCGGAGCTGCTGGGTGGGGCGGGTGATGTGCTGGCGAACAGTCAGTCTGACCCCTATTTAAGCCAGGCGGTGCTGGATTTACAGTTCGGTCATTCCCAGCGGGTAGGGTATGATGTAGCGACCAGTATGATCAGTCAGTTGCAACGCATTGGCGAAATACATAAACGTCGACCAGAACACGCCAGCCTTGGCGTTCTGCGCTCGCCGGATATCCCATCAGTACTGGTCGAAACCGGTTTTATCAGCAACAACAGCGAAGAACGTTTGCTGGCGAGCGACGATTACCAACAACAGCTGGCAGAAGCCATTTACAAAGGCCTGCGCAATTACTTCCTTGCGCATCCGATGCAATCTGCGCCGCAGGGTGCAACGGCACAAACTGCCAGTACGGTGACGACGCCAGATCGCACGCTGCCAAACTAAGGACGATTGATGCCAATTCAGGTCTTACCGCCACAACTGGCGAACCAGATTGCCGCAGGTGAGGTGGTCGAGCGACCTGCGTCGGTAGTCAAAGAACTAGTGGAAAACAGCCTCGATGCAGGTGCGACGCGTATCGATATTGATATCGAACGCGGTGGGGCGAAACTTATCCGCATTCGTGATAACGGCTGCGGTATCAAAAAAGATGAGCTGGCGCTGGCGCTGGCTCGTCATGCCACCAGTAAAATCGCCTCTCTGGACGATCTCGAAGCCATTATCAGCCTGGGCTTTCGCGGTGAGGCGCTGGCGAGTATCAGTTCGGTTTCCCGCCTGACGCTCACTTCACGCACCGCAGAACAGCAGGAAGCCTGGCAGGCCTATGCCGAAGGGCGCGATATGAACGTGACGGTAAAACCGGCGGCGCATCCTGTGGGGACGACGCTGGAGGTGCTGGATCTGTTCTACAACACCCCGGCGCGGCGCAAATTCCTGCGCACCGAGAAAACCGAATTTAACCACATTGATGAGATCATCCGCCGCATTGCGCTGGCGCGTTTCGACGTCACGATCAACCTGTCGCATAACGGTAAAATTGTGCGTCAGTACCGCGCAGTGCCGGAAGGCGGGCAAAAAGAACGGCGCTTAGGCGCGATTTGCGGCACCGCTTTTCTTGAACAAGCGCTGGCGATTGAATGGCAACACGGCGATCTCACGCTACGCGGCTGGGTGGCCGATCCAAATCACACCACGCCCGCACTGGCAGAAATTCAGTATTGCTACGTGAACGGTCGCATGATGCGCGATCGCCTGATCAATCACGCGATCCGCCAGGCCTGCGAAGACAAACTGGGGGCCGATCAGCAACCGGCATTTGTGCTGTATCTGGAGATCGATCCGCATCAGGTGGACGTCAACGTGCACCCCGCCAAACACGAAGTGCGTTTCCATCAGTCGCGTCTGGTGCATGATTTTATCTATCAGGGCGTGCTGAGCGTGCTACAACAGCAACTGGAAACGCCGCTACCGCTGGACGATGAACCCCAACCTGCACCGCGTTCCATTCCGGAAAACCGCGTGGCGGCGGGGCGCAATCACTTTGCAGAACCGGCAGCTCGTGAGCCGGTAGCTCCGCGCTACACTCCTGCGCCAGCATCAGGCAGTCGTCCGGCTGCCCCCTGGCCGAATGCGCAGCCAGGCTACCAGAAACAGCAAGGTGAAGTGTATCGCCAGCTTTTGCAAACGCCCGCGCCGATGCAAAAATTAAAAGCGCCGGAACCGCAGGAACCTGCACTTGCGGCGAACAGTCAGAGTTTTGGTCGGGTACTGACTATCGTCCATTCCGACTGTGCGTTGCTGGAGCGCGACGGCAACATTTCACTTTTATCCTTGCCAGTGGCAGAACGTTGGCTGCGTCAGGCACAATTGACGCCGGGTGAAGCGCCCGTTTGCGCCCAGCCGCTGCTGATTCCGTTGCGGCTAAAAGTTTCTGCCGAAGAAAAATCGGCATTAGAAAAAGCGCAGTCTGCCCTGGCGGAATTGGGTATTGATTTCCAGTCAGATGCACAGCATGTGACCATCAGGGCAGTGCCTTTACCCTTACGCCAACAAAATTTACAAATCTTGATTCCTGAACTGATAGGCTACCTGGCGAAGCAGTCCGTATTCGAACCTGGCAATATTGCGCAGTGGATTGCACGAAATCTGATGAGCGAACATGCGCAGTGGTCAATGGCACAGGCCATAACCCTGCTGGCGGACGTGGAACGGTTATGTCCGCAACTTGTGAAAACGCCGCCGGGTGGTCTGTTACAATCTGTTGATTTACATCCGGCGATAAAAGCCCTGAAAGATGAGTGATATCAGTAAGGCGAGCCTGCCTAAGGCGATTTTTTTGATGGGGCCGACGGCCTCCGGTAAAACGGCGTTAGCCATTGAGCTGCGTAAAATTTTACCAGTAGAGTTGATAAGCGTTGATTCTGCCCTTATTTACAAAGGGATGGATATCGGGACGGCGAAGCCGAACGCTGAAGAGTTACTCGCCGCGCCGCACCGATTGCTGGATATTCGCGATCCGTCGCAGGCTTACTCGGCTGCTGATTTTCGCCGCGATGCGCTGGCGGAAATGGCCGATATCACCGCGGCGGGGCGGATCCCACTGTTAGTGGGCGGTACGATGTTGTATTTCAAGGCATTGCTGGAAGGGTTGTCGCCGCTACCGTCGGCAGACCCGGAAGTACGGGCCAGAATTGAGCAACAGGCGGCAGAGCAAGGTTGGGAGTCATTGCATCGTCAACTTCAGGAGGTAGATCCGGTTGCGGCAGCAAGGATTCATCCAAATGATCCACAAAGGCTTTCCCGGGCACTGGAAGTTTTTTTCATTTCGGGTAAAACTTTAACGGAACTGACGCAAACGTCAGGAGACGCTCTACCGTATCAGGTGCATCAGTTCGCCATCGCCCCGGCGAGCCGTGAACTGCTCCATCAACGCATTGAGCAGCGTTTTCATCAGATGTTGGCTTCAGGTTTTGAAGCAGAAGTCCGGGCGCTTTTTGCCCGAGGAGATTTGCATACGGACTTGCCTTCCATTCGTTGCGTGGGTTATCGCCAGATGTGGTCTTACCTTGAAGGCGAAATCTCATACGATGAAATGGTTTATCGAGGTGTTTGCGCCACGAGACAGTTGGCGAAGCGGCAGATAACCTGGCTGCGTGGTTGGGAAGGGGTTCACTGGCTTGACAGTGAAAAACCAGAACAGGCGCGTGACGAAGTATTACAGGTTGTTGGTGCTATCGCAGGCTGAATGTGTACAATTGAGACGTATCGTGCGCAATTTTTTCAGAATCGAAAGGTTCAAAGTACAAATAAGCATATAAGGAAAAGAGAGAATGGCTAAGGGGCAATCTTTACAAGATCCGTTCCTGAACGCACTGCGTCGGGAACGTGTTCCAGTTTCTATTTATTTGGTGAATGGTATTAAGCTGCAAGGGCAAATCGAGTCTTTTGATCAGTTCGTGATCCTGTTGAAAAACACGGTCAGCCAGATGGTTTACAAGCACGCGATTTCTACTGTTGTCCCGTCTCGCCCGGTTTCTCATCACAGTAACAACGCCGGTGGCGGTACCAGCAGTAACTACCATCATGGTAGCAGCGCGCAGAATACTTCCGCGCAACAGGACAGCGAAGAAACCGAATAAGGTTTCGGGCTGTTTTTTTACACGGGGAGCCAGCGATCCTGCGTTCCCCGCTGATCTATTTAGAGGGTTATACGCTTGTTTGACCGTTATGATGCTGGTGAGCAGGCGGTACTGGTACACATCTATTTTACGCAAGACAAAGATATGGAAGACCTCCAGGAGTTTGAATCTCTGGTCTCTTCCGCCGGTGTCGAAGCATTGCAGGTGATTACCGGTAGCCGTAAAGCGCCGCACCCAAAGTATTTTGTAGGTGAAGGTAAAGCAGTTGAAATTGCGGAAGCTGTCAAAGCGACGGGTGCTTCGGTCGTTCTTTTTGACCATGCCCTGAGCCCGGCGCAAGAGCGTAACCTGGAGCGTTTGTGCGAGTGTCGTGTTATCGACCGCACCGGCCTTATTTTAGATATTTTCGCCCAACGTGCGCGTACCCATGAGGGTAAGTTGCAGGTTGAGCTGGCGCAGCTGCGCCATCTGGCTACGCGCCTGGTGCGTGGCTGGACCCACCTTGAAAGACAGAAAGGCGGGATAGGTTTGCGTGGTCCGGGTGAAACCCAGCTCGAAACCGACCGTCGTTTGTTGCGTAATCGCATCGTGCAGATACAGTCGCGCCTGGAAAGAGTTGAAAAGCAGCGTGAGCAGGGGCGGCAATCGCGTATCAAAGCCGACGTTCCTACTGTTTCGCTGGTGGGATATACCAACGCCGGTAAATCTACCCTTTTCAATCGCATCACCGAAGCGCGGGTCTACGCGGCAGACCAGTTGTTTGCCACCCTCGACCCGACGTTGCGGCGTATTGACGTTGCAGATGTCGGTGAAACCGTACTTGCAGATACCGTAGGGTTTATTCGCCACCTGCCGCACGATCTGGTGGCGGCATTTAAAGCCACGTTACAAGAGACGCGGCAAGCCACATTACTGCTGCACGTCATTGATGCGGCGGATGTGCGTGTACAAGAAAACATCGAAGCGGTGAATACGGTTCTTGAAGAGATCGACGCTCACGAGATCCCAACCCTGCTGGTGATGAACAAGATCGATATGCTGGAAGATTTCGAACCGCGTATTGATCGGGACGAAGAGAACAAACCGATCCGTGTCTGGCTTTCCGCACAGACCGGAGCGGGGATACCACAGCTTTTTCAGGCTTTGACGGAGCGGCTTTCCGGCGAGGTGGCGCAGCATACATTGCGTCTGCCACCGCAGGAAGGGCGTCTGAGAAGTCGTTTTTATCAGCTTCAGGCAATAGAAAAAGAGTGGATGGAGGAGGACGGCAGCGTAAGTCTGCAAGTTCGTATGCCGATCGTTGACTGGCGTCGCCTCTGTAAACAAGAACCGGCGTTGATCGATTACCTGATCTAACGGCGTAGCGTCTGAAGCGTGGAGTCATATCCTCTGGCGTCGAAAGACAACAGGGATCACCGCATAACAAATATGGAGCACAAACATGGCGTGGAATCAGCCCGGTAATAACGGACAAGACCGCGACCCGTGGGGAAGCAGCAAACCTGGCGGCAACTCTGAGGGAAATGGAAACAAAGGCGGTCGCGATCAAGGGCCACCTGATTTAGATGATATCTTCCGCAAACTGAGCAAAAAGCTCGGTGGTCTGGGCGGCGGTAAAGGCACCGGATCTGGCGGTGGCAGTTCATCGCAAGGCCCGCGCCCGCAGCTTGGCGGTCGTGTCGTTACCATCGCAGCGGCAGCGATTGTCATTATCTGGGCGGCCAGTGGTTTCTATACCATTAAAGAAGCCGAACGCGGCGTGGTAACACGCTTTGGTAAATTCAGCCATCTGGTTGAGCCGGGTCTGAACTGGAAACCGACGTTTATCGACGAAGTCAAACCGGTGAACGTGGAAGCCGTGCGTGAACTGGCCGCTTCTGGTGTGATGCTGACGTCGGACGAGAACGTAGTGCGCGTTGAGATGAACGTGCAGTACCGCGTCACCAATCCGGAAAAATATCTGTATAGCGTGACCAGCCCGGATGACAGCCTGCGTCAGGCTACCGACAGCGCCCTGCGTGGAGTTATCGGTAAATACACCATGGACCGCATTCTGACGGAAGGTCGTACCGTGATTCGTAGCGATACTCAGCGCGAACTGGAAGAGACGATTCGTCCGTATGACATGGGTATCACGCTGCTGGACGTCAACTTCCAGGCTGCTCGTCCGCCGGAAGAAGTAAAAGCGGCGTTTGACGATGCGATTGCCGCGCGTGAAAACGAACAGCAATACATTCGTGAAGCAGAAGCGTATACCAACGAAGTTCAGCCGCGTGCGAACGGTCAGGCGCAACGTATCCTCGAAGAGGCGCGTGCGTACAAGGCCCAGACCATCCTGGAAGCTCAGGGTGAAGTGGCGCGCTTTGCTAAACTTCTGCCGGAATATAAAGCCGCGCCGGAAATTACTCGCGAGCGTCTGTATATCGAGACGATGGAAAAAGTGTTGGGTAACACCCGCAAAGTGCTGGTTAACGATAAAGGTGGCAACCTGATGGTTCTGCCGTTAGACCAGATGCTGAAAGGTGGTAACGCCCCTGCGGCGAAGAGCGATAACGGTGCCAGCAATCTGCTGCGTCTGCCGCCAGCCTCTTCCTCCACAACCAGTGGAGCAAGCAACACGTCGTCCACCAGTCAGGGCGATATTATGGACCAACGCCGCGCCAACGCGCAGCGTAACGACTACCAGCGTCAGGGGGAATAACGATGCGTAAGTCAGTTATCGCGATTATCATCATCGTGCTGGTAGTGCTTTACATGTCTGTCTTTGTCGTCAAAGAAGGTGAGCGCGGTATTACGCTGCGTTTTGGTAAGGTACTGCGTGACGATGACAACAAACCTCTGGTTTATGAGCCGGGTCTGCATTTCAAGATACCGTTCATTGAAACGGTGAAAATGCTCGACGCACGTATTCAGACCATGGACAACCAGGCCGACCGCTTTGTGACCAAAGAGAAGAAAGACCTGATCGTCGACTCTTACATCAAATGGCGCATCAGCGATTTCAGCCGTTACTACCTGGCAACGGGTGGTGGCGACATTTCGCAAGCGGAAGTGCTGTTGAAACGTAAGTTCTCTGACCGTCTGCGTTCTGAAATTGGTCGCCTGGACGTGAAAGATATCGTCACCGATTCCCGTGGTCGTCTGACCCTCGAAGTACGTGACGCGCTGAACTCCGGTTCTGCGGGTACAGAAGATGAAGTTACTACCCCGGCGGCAGATAACGCCATTGCCGAAGCGGCAGAGCGCGTAACGGCTGAGACGAAGGGCAAAGTTCCGGTCATCAACCCGAACAGTATGGCGGCGCTGGGTATTGAAGTTGTCGATGTGCGTATCAAGCAGATCAACCTGCCGACCGAAGTGTCTGAAGCGATCTACAACCGTATGCGCGCCGAGCGTGAAGCGGTAGCGCGTCGTCACCGTTCACAAGGTCAGGAAGAAGCGGAAAAACTGCGCGCGACTGCCGACTATGAAGTGACCAGAACGCTGGCAGAAGCTGAGCGTCAGGGCCGCATCATGCGTGGTGAAGGCGATGCCGAAGCAGCCAAACTGTTTGCTGATGCATTCAGTAAAGATCCGGACTTCTACGCATTCATCCGTAGCCTGCGTGCTTATGAGAACAGCTTCTCTGGCAATCAGGACGTGATGGTCATGAGCCCGGATAGCGATTTCTTCCGCTACATGAAGACGCCGACTTCCGCAACGCGTTAATATAACGACTGCGGTACAGGTCAATAAAGCCACCGCATCCTCAGGGATGTCGGTGGTTTTCTTTTTCTATAAGGATAATGAATGAATTCGACAATCTGGCTGGCGCTTGCCCTGGTTTTGGTACTGGAAGGTTTAGGGCCGATGCTTTACCCGAAGGCATGGAAGAAGATGATCTCTGCGATGACCAATTTGCCCGATAATATTTTACGTCGTTTTGGCGGTGGACTTGTGGTTGCGGGCGTTGTGGTCTACTACATGTTGAGGAAAACGATTGGCTGAACAAAAAACAGACTGATCGAGGTCATTTTTGAGTGCAAAAAGTGCTGTAACTCTGAAAAAGCGATGGTAGAATCCATTTTTAAGCAAACGGTGATTTTGAAAAATGGGTAACAACGTCGTCGTACTGGGCACCCAATGGGGTGACGAAGGTAAAGGTAAGATCGTCGATCTTCTGACTGAACGGGCTAAATATGTTGTACGCTACCAGGGCGGTCACAACGCAGGCCATACTCTCGTAATCAACGGTGAAAAAACCGTTCTCCATCTTATTCCATCAGGTATTCTCCGCGAGAATGTAACCAGCATCATCGGTAACGGTGTTGTGCTGTCTCCGGCCGCGCTGATGAAAGAGATGAAAGAACTGGAAGACCGTGGCATCCCCGTTCGTGAGCGTCTGCTGCTGTCTGAAGCATGTCCGCTGATCCTTGATTATCACGTTGCGCTGGATAACGCGCGTGAGAAAGCGCGTGGCGCGAAAGCGATCGGCACCACCGGTCGTGGTATCGGGCCTGCTTATGAAGATAAAGTAGCACGTCGCGGTCTGCGTGTTGGCGACCTTTTCGACAAAGAAACCTTCGCTGAAAAACTGAAAGAAGTGATGGAATATCACAACTTCCAGTTGGTTAACTACTACAAAGCTGAAGCGGTTGATTACCAGAAAGTTCTGGATGATACGATGGCTGTTGCCGACATCCTGACTTCTATGGTGGTTGACGTTTCTGACCTGCTCGACCAGGCGCGTCAGCGTGGCGATTTCGTCATGTTTGAAGGTGCGCAGGGTACGCTGCTGGATATCGACCACGGTACTTATCCGTACGTAACTTCTTCCAACACCACTGCTGGTGGCGTGGCGACCGGTTCCGGCCTGGGCCCGCGTTATGTTGATTATGTTCTGGGTATCCTCAAAGCTTACTCAACTCGTGTAGGTGCAGGTCCGTTCCCGACCGAACTGTTTGATGAAACTGGCGAGTTCCTCTGCAAGCAGGGTAACGAATTCGGCGCAACTACGGGGCGTCGTCGTCGTACCGGCTGGCTGGACACCGTTGCCGTTCGTCGTGCGGTACAGCTGAACTCCCTGTCTGGCTTCTGCCTGACTAAACTGGACGTTCTGGATGGCCTGAAAGAGGTGAAACTCTGTGTGGCTTACCGTATGCCGGATGGTCGTGAAGTGACGACCACTCCGCTGGCAGCTGACGACTGGAAAGGTGTAGAGCCGATTTACGAAACCATGCCGGGCTGGTCTGAATCCACCTTCGGCGTGAAAGATCGTAGCGGTCTGCCGCAGGCGGCGCTGAACTACATCAAGCGTATTGAAGAGCTGACTGGTGTGCCGATCGATATCATCTCTACCGGTCCGGATCGTACTGAAACCATGATTCTGCGCGATCCGTTCGACGCGTAATTCTGGTACGCCTGGCAGATATTTTGCCTGCCGGGCTAACAGTGTGATACATTGCTGTGTCGGTTAAGCCATTACGCTATCCGACACAGTGTTAAATCCTCGCTTTTTTCCTTCCCCGAACTGAAATAAATTAGCGACACAGCTTGTGGCTGGTTTATCATCAATATAAATGTATTTTTTCCCGATTTCCCTTTTGAGGTTGATGTGCAGTTAACGAGTTTCACTGATTACGGATTACGTGCGCTGATCTACATGGCGTCATTGCCAGAAGGGCGGATGACCAGTATTTCTGAAGTGACTGACGTCTACGGCGTCTCCCGTAATCATATGGTCAAAATAATCAATCAACTTAGTCGTGCCGGCTACGTGACTGCTGTTCGTGGAAAAAATGGCGGCATTCGCCTGGGTAAATCGGCGAGTGCGATACGTATTGGTGATGTGGTGCGCGAGCTGGAGCCCTTATCGCTGGTGAATTGCAGCAGTGAGTTTTGCCACATTACACCTGCCTGTCGGTTGAAACAGGCGCTTTCTAAGGCCGTGCAAAGTTTTCTTACGGAACTGGATAACTACACGCTTGCCGATTTGGTTGAAGAGAATCAACCGCTTTATAAATTATTGCTGGTGGAGTGACGAAAATCTTCATCAGAGATGACAACGGAGGAACCGAGATGTCACAAGATCCTTTCCAGGAACGCGAAGCTGAAAAATACGCGAATCCCATCCCTAGTCGGGAATTTATCCTCGAACATTTAACCAAACGTGAAAAACCGGCCAGCCGTGATGAGCTGGCGGTAGAACTGCACATTGAAGGCGAAGAGCAGCTTGAAGGCCTGCGTCGCCGCCTGCGCGCGATGGAGCGCGATGGTCAACTGGTCTTCACTCGTCGTCAGTGCTATGCGCTGCCGGAACGCCTCGACCTGGTGAAAGGTACCGTTATTGGCCACCGTGATGGCTACGGCTTTCTGCGGGTTGAAGGGCGTAAAGATGATTTGTATCTCTCCAGCGAGCAGATGAAAACCTGCATTCATGGCGATCAGGTGCTGGCTCAGCCGCTGGGCGCTGACCGTAAAGGTCGTCGTGAAGCGCGTATTGTCCGCGTACTGGTGCCAAAAACCAGCCAGATTGTTGGTCGCTACTTTACCGAAGCGGGCGTCGGCTTTGTGGTTCCTGACGATAGCCGTCTGAGCTTCGATATCTTAATCCCGCCCGATCAGATCATGGGCGCGCGGATGGGCTTTGTGGTCGTAGTCGAACTGACTCAGCGTCCGACTCGCCGCACCAAAGCGGTGGGTAAAATCGTCGAAGTCCTTGGCGATAATATGGGCACCGGCATGGCGGTTGATATCGCTCTGCGTACCCATGAAATTCCGTATATCTGGCCGCAGGCTGTTGAGCAACAGGTTGCCGGGCTGAAAGAAGAAGTGCCGGAAGAAGCAAAAGCGGGCCGTGTCGATTTGCGCGATTTACCGCTGGTCACCATTGATGGCGAAGACGCCCGTGACTTTGACGATGCAGTTTACTGCGAGAAAAAACGCGGCGGCGGCTGGCGTTTATGGGTCGCGATTGCCGACGTCAGCTACTATGTGCGTCCGTCAACGCCGCTGGACAGAGAAGCGCGTAACCGTGGCACGTCGGTGTACTTCCCTTCGCAGGTTATCCCGATGCTGCCGGAAGTGCTCTCTAACGGCCTGTGTTCGCTCAACCCGCAGGTAGACCGCCTGTGTATGGTGTGCGAGATGACGGTTTCGTCGAAAGGCCGCCTGACTGGCTACAAATTCTACGAAGCGGTGATGAGCTCTCACGCGCGTCTGACCTACACCAAAGTCTGGCATATTCTGCAGGGCGATCAGGATCTGCGCGAGCAGTACGCCCCACTGGTTAAGCATCTCGAAGAGTTGCATAACCTCTATAAAGTGCTGGATAAAGCCCGTGAAGAACGCGGCGGGATTTCATTTGAGAGCGAAGAAGCGAAGTTCATTTTCAACGCTGAACGCCGTATTGAACGTATCGAACAGACTCAGCGTAACGACGCACACAAGTTGATTGAAGAGTGCATGATTCTGGCGAATATCTCGGCGGCGCGTTTTGTTGAGAAAGCCAAAGAACCGGCACTGTTCCGTATTCACGACAAGCCGAGCACCGAAGCGATTACCTCTTTCCGTTCAGTGCTGGCGGAGCTGGGGCTGGAACTGCCGGGCGGTAATAAGCCGGAACCGCGTGACTACGCGGAGCTGCTGGAGTCGGTTGCCGATCGTCCTGATGCAGAAATGCTGCAAACCATGCTGCTGCGCTCGATGAAACAGGCGATTTACGATCCAGAAAACCGTGGTCACTTTGGCCTGGCATTGCAGTCCTATGCGCACTTTACTTCGCCGATTCGTCGTTATCCAGACCTGACGCTGCACCGCGCCATTAAATATCTGCTGGCGAAAGAGCAGGGGCATCAGGGCAACACCACTGAAACCGGCGGCTACCATTATTCGATGGAAGAGATGCTGCAATTGGGTCAGCACTGTTCGATGGCGGAACGTCGTGCCGACGAAGCAACGCGCGATGTCGCTGACTGGCTGAAGTGTGACTTCATGCTCGACCAGGTAGGTAACGTCTTTAAAGGCGTAATTTCCAGCGTCACTGGCTTTGGCTTCTTCGTCCGTCTGGACGACTTGTTCATTGATGGTCTGGTCCATGTCTCTTCGCTGGACAATGACTACTATCGCTTTGACCAGGTAGGGCAACGGCTGATGGGTGAATCCAGCGGCCAGACTTATCGCCTGGGCGATCGCGTGGAAGTTCGCGTCGAAGCGGTTAATATGGACGAGCGCAAAATCGACTTTAGCCTGATCTCCAGCGAACGCGCACCGCGCAATGTCGGTAAAACGGCGCGCGAGAAAGCGAAAAAAGGCGATGCAGGCAAAAAAGGCGGCAAGCGTCGTCAGGTCGGTAAAAAGGTAAACTTTGAGCCAGACAGCGCCTTCCGCGGTGAGAAAAAAACGAAGCCGAAAGCGGCGAAGAAAGACGCGAGAAAAGCGAAAAAGCCATCGGCGAAAACGCAGAAAATAGCCGCAGCGACCAAAGCGAAGCGTGCGGCGAAGAAAAAAGTGGCAGAGTGATCAATACCCTCTTTAAAAGAAGAGGGTTAGATTGCTGACAAAATGCGCTTTGTTCATGCCGGATGCGGCGTGAACGCCTTATCCGGCCTACATAATCACGCAAATTCAATATATTGCAGAGATCATGTAGGCCGGATAAACGTAGTGCATCAGGCAAAACGTAAACAACGAGTACATTAATGAGCGAAATGATTTACGGCATCCACGCAGTGCAGGCCCTGCTGGAGCGCGCCCCTGAACGTTTTCAGGAAGTCTTTATTTTAAAAGGCCGTGAAGATAAACGTCTGTTACCGCTGATTCACGCCCTTGAGTCCCAGGGCGTGGTTATCCAGTTGGCAAACCGTCAGTATCTCGATGAGAAAAGCGACGGTGCCGTGCATCAGGGCATTATCGCCCGTGTGAAGCCAGGACGTCAGTATCAGGAAAACGATCTGCCGGATTTGATCGCTTCGCTCGATCAACCGTTCCTGCTGATCCTCGACGGTGTAACCGATCCGCACAACCTCGGCGCGTGCCTGCGTAGCGCGGACGCTGCTGGCGTTCACGCGGTGATTGTGCCGAAAGATCGCTCCGCACAGCTCAACGCTACGGCGAAAAAAGTAGCCTGCGGCGCGGCAGAAAGCGTTCCGCTGATTCGGGTGACTAACCTTGCGCGCACCATGCGTATGTTGCAGGAAGAGAATATCTGGATCGTCGGTACGGCAGGCGAGGCGGATCATACACTCTATCAGAGCAAAATGACCGGACGCCTGGCGCTGGTGATGGGTGCGGAAGGTGAAGGTATGCGTCGCCTGACTCGTGAACATTGCGATGAGTTGATCAGCATCCCGATGGCTGGAAGCGTTTCTTCCCTGAACGTTTCGGTTGCGACCGGAATTTGCTTATTTGAAGCGGTGCGCCAGCGCAGCTAGTTCATCGCTATCCATTCAATGGATATTTTGTTAGCCCGATAATTTTTACGTATCGGGCTTCGAATGGAAAATACCCTTAATGGTGGGAATCAATACCGATATTGATATCCTGTAAGGTGTTGAGTTCCTGTTCAATACGCGAACGTGCATTCAGCAGGATACGCGTGACATCGGCAATTTTTTCTTTTGTCGCACGAAATACGGGTATTGAAATGCTGATGGCGGCAAGCGTTTTATTTCGCTGTTTTAAGGCAACAGCATAACATACCGTCTCCTCATTGATTTCCCTGTTATCAAATGCATAGCCATTTACTCTGGCATCCTCAAGTTGTTGGCGCAATTGTTCCAGGGTCGTAACGCTATACGATGTCATGGGAACAAAACCGTCAGGGTAGAGTTGCCGAATTTGTTGATCACTGTATTCACAGATAATGGCTTTTCCCAGCGCAGAATAGATAGCAGGCAGACGAGTCCCAATATGTGAAACCAGTTGTACGGTTTGTGCCGCCTGCACCTTATTGATATATAAAACATCTGCACCGTCCAGGATCCCCATCTGACAAACTTCATTGCACTCTTTGACAATGTTGTTCATCTCTTTGTAAACCATTTTTAACCAGTACGATCTGTCGAGGAAAGCACGGGACAGAATCGAGCAGGAGATCCCCAGATTATAAAGCTGGGTATTAGCGTCATAACTGATGTACCGCTGTTCAACCAGCGTTTTGAGGATGGGAAAAATCGTTCCTTTCAGGATGCCTGTTTTTTCCGAAAGGTGAGTTAATGAAACACCCTGATTCTCCGCTGCCAGTGCTTCCAGTATCTCTAACACCCGGATGGTAGGCTTATGTTCCATAATGACTATTTTCCTTACCATGAGTAATGCACCATTCTAGGGAGAATTATAATTCAAGTAAATTAACCCCCTCGCGTTCCTTGACTGCTGTTGAGCCCATCAGTCCTTTTTTAGCGTGATACTGGTCATAAAACGGATAAAAAAAGAACTGCGATTGTTTTTTATGCAGGTCTCTGACATAATTACTCCAAATATATCAATAGCTTAGCTGTATCACTTCTGTGATTGGCTAAATTTGACTCATTTCTGAGGTTGGGTATACTCATTTTAGTTTGTATTTAAAAACGTTGTTTGTATATATGAACAATAAAACTATGATGAGGTAGGCATGAAAAGTCGTTACATAACCCCCGTTGTCACCATATTTGATGAACAAGGGCGAATCGATCCTGAGCAAAACACTCAGATTTATGATTTTATTAAAAATCACGTGTCCGGGTTTGTTGTGATGGGCAGTACTGGTGAGTTTTTTTCTCTTAATATGGAAAACGCCCGCCAAATGATTAAAACCTGTAGTGAGTTTTCCCGAGGCGATATGAAGGTTTATGCCGGAGCCAGTCGCATGGACGTCAATGAATCAATATCACTGGCCAATTACGCCTGGGAGCAAGGATTGGATGGTGTGATGATCATCAGTCCTTATTATTTCCCTCTGGATGATGAAGCTATTTTTGATTTCTACAGTACGATTGCAAGCCAAACCCCGGCTCATATTTTTATTTATAACTTCCCGGAGAGAACCGGGTACAGCGTATCACCAGAGATTTGTTTACGACTGGCAGATAAATATCCCAATATTATTGGTATGAAAGATACCGTCCCTGATGCTTTCCATACTGCGCAGGTTATCAATACCGTAAAGAAAAATATCCCTCATTTTGAAGTGTATGCAGGATATGACAATAATTTTGCCCACAACATACTATCTGGTGGAGATGGCTGTATTGGTGGTTTATCCAATATTGTCCCTGAATTTTTTGCCTCCTGGATGCAAGCATTCACGAATGACGATTTACTTGCAGTCGCGCAGCATCAGCAGATAGTCGATCAACTAATGGCCGTTTACAGCGTGAATTCTCCTTTTATTCCCACTTTCAAAAAAGCCCTTCAGTTAAAGGGGGTTATTCAATCAGAGCGGTGTTCTTCACCATTTAATATACTTGATGATATTCAATCCCGGAGATTGCAGGAAATTTTATCTGTCACCGATTATTATAAATAATATAAAACCTATAAATAGAATATCTTACCAACAGAACTAAGGATTTATTTATGGCTAATATAACCCAATACGATAATCCGCTGTTGAATTCCGCAATTCAAAAATCGTGGAAACGTTTAGTACCCTTAATGTTCATAATATATTTTGTTGCCTTTATTGATCGGGTAAATGTTGGCTTTGCCAAAGATGCAATGAAACTGGATATTGGATTATCAGAGTCGGCATTCGCTCTCGGTGCAGGAATATTTTTCGCTGCCTATGCACTTTTCGGCATTCCAGCTAACCTGATCCTCAATAAAATCGGCGCACAAAAGTGGTTAAGTATTACAACTGCAATTTGGGGCCTTCTCTCGGCAATGACGGGATTTGTCACCAGTGAAACACAATTTATTATTTTGCGCTTTCTGTTAGGGCTGGGCGAGGCGGGGTTCTATCCCGGAATTTTACTGCTCGCATCCATTTATTTTCCTAACAAGGTTCGCGGGTCGGTCGTGGGAATATTTGTGTTGGGGGTGCCGCTGGCGTTAACGCTCGGTTCGCCAATATCGGGAGCTTTACTTGAACTACATGGCTGGATGGGACGTCCAGGATGGTTCTGGATGTTTGTCATTGAGGGATTGCCGGCATTAGTGCTTGGTATCTTTGCCTGGTTCTACCTTGATGATAATCCGACGAAAGCGCGATTTCTTACCCAGGAAGAAAAAGACGCTTTGAATAAGCAACTGGAATCTGAACGACAGAAAACAGAAACCAGTTCAGTGATTTCAGCATTGAAAAATGCCAAAGTTTGGCATCTGGCATTAATCTACGGCACCATCCAGATATCAGTATATGGTTTAATGTTTTTCCTTCCGTCACAGGTTGCATCGCTGATGGGAGAAAGCCTTGGCTTTAAGCAGTCATTAGTCGCGGCAATACCATGGGCGTGCTCTGCTTTTGGTGTCTATTACATTCCGCGAATTGCTGACCGCAATCCTTCCCGGCGTGTGGCCATTTCGGTTATGTGTATGTTGGCTGCTGCTGTCGGCCTTGCCCTTTCCGCATTTGCGGGGCCTGTTGTGGCGATTGGTGCACTTTGTTTAAGTGCGGTTGGTTTCCTCTCAGTACAGCCAATATTCTGGACTTTCCCTCCACAACTTCTTACTGGTCCGGCACTGGCTGCGGGGATCGGTTTTTGCACCACGATGGGCGCTTTCTGCTCGTTCCTTGCTCCTCTTATCCGTGTTGAGGTTGATCGGGCAATGGATAGCAGCATCGCCGGATTGATGGCGTTGTCTGTAATTACTATCGGCTGCGCATTATTGATTGGATTGCTGCAAAAGAGCCAACAGGCAGCAAAAGCATACAGTTAATAAGATTGAACATCTGACTGGAAGAATATGATTATGCAAAAAATATTACGTATCGACAGTAACGATAATCTCATTGTCGCGTTGAAAGACCTGCACGCTGGAGAATCGTTCTCGTGGGATGACGACAACATAACGTTAGTAACTGATGTTAAGGCTAAACATAAGTTTGCGACGCAAGATATTCCTCTGGATGGCATTGTTTCGATGTACGGTACGCCAGTTGGCAAGGCCACGCGTCCCATCGTTAAGGGAGAAGCGATTACCGTTGATAATATTCGCCACTATGCAGCTCCTGTCACACTGGAGGATGTTGAACCCTACCACTGGCAGGCACCGGATGTCTCTGAATGGAGCACCCGCACTTTTAAAGGTTATGTCCGTGACGATGGCAGAGTGGGTACTGCCAGTTACTGGTTAGTCTTTCCATTGGTATTTTGCGAGAACCGTAATGTCAGTAAGTTAACCAATGCTTTGAATGATGCTTTGGGTTATACCAATAACTCACTGAAAAAGTTTGCTCTTAATCTGACGTCCGGTAGCGATGAACTGATCGAAACCGCGAGAATGTTTCCGCATATTGAAGGTGTTCGCTGTATTACGGTCACCAGTGGTTGTGGTGGTGCAACTTCAGACTGTGAAACTATGTGCGATGTATTAGCTGCTTATGCTGACCATCCGAATGTAATCGGTATGACGGTATTCAGTTTAGGATGTGAAAAAGCGCAGCAGAAAATGTTTAAGGATGCGCTGGCGAGACGTAATCCTGAATTTGATAAACCTGCGCTCTACTTTCTCCAACAGGAGTGGGACAGCGAAGAGCGGATGATGCAGACCGCTTTACAGCAGACTTTCGAGGCAATGAAAGCGGTGAAGCCGACAGAAAGAGTAGAGGTCCCTCTTTCCTGTCTCAAAGTGGGGATGAAGTGTGGTGGTTCCGATGGTTTTTCTGGTATCTCCGGCAACCCTGCAATGGGGCTGGTTTCTGACTGGTTGACAACGCTTGGTGGCGCTTCCGGGTTAGCAGAATTTCCAGAATTATGTGGGGCAGAAGGTGATATGGTTAAGCGTTGTATTAATCTTGAGGATAAAAAAAAGTTCCTCAATCTAATGCAAGGCTACGAAAAGACAGCGAACTTTTTCGATACCACCATTGCGGATAACCCAAGTTTTGGCAACATCGCGGATGGGTTGATTACTGACGCAATAAAATCTACCGGAGCAGCGAAAAAAGGCGGGCGAGCGCCAATTGTGAGTGTATGCGATTACGCTGAACCTATGCCCGATAGTGGATTATCGTTGGTGTGTACTCCGGGCAATGACGTGGACGCGGTAACCGGATTGGTAGCAGCAGGATGTAATGTGGTTATCTTCTCGACGGGTCTTGGTACGCCCACCGGTAACCCGATTGTTCCGGTGTTAAAAATATCCACCAACAGCACGATTGCCAGACGATTGTCTGACATGATTGATTTCGACTGTGGCCCAGTGATTGACGGCACTCCGCTGGAAGATGTGAGTAGAGAATTATTTGAAAAAGTTATTGAAACTGCCAGTAAGGACTACGTCGTGAAGGCAGACAAACTCGAACAGTTTGATTTTATGTTGTGGAAGCGGTCGTTAGACTTGTAGTGACCAATCATTAGCGTCAGTGTATGTAGACTGGCGCATTTTTTATCGTATGCATGCGTTAAATTTTTGGTTCTTCTTAATAGCCATCCAGATTTGGATGGTTTTTTTTTGTCTATAGCTGGTAAGATAATTATGTACTGCAAATATTCATTTTGTTAATATTTAAACTAAATCTATATGGAATAATATATGACATGGAATCCGTTGGCGCTGGCGACGGCGCTGCAAACTGTACCTGAACAAAATATTGATGTGACAAATAGCGAGAGCGCATTAATTATTAAAATGAATGATTATGGCGATTTGCAAATCAATATTCTTTTTACTTCCCGCCAAATGATTATCGAAACCTTTATTTGTCCGGTGAGTAGTATCAGCAATCCAGATGAATTTAATACCTTCTTATTAAGAAATCAGAAGATGATGCCGTTGTCATCGGTAGGGATCTCCAGCGTACAACAGGAAGAGTATTACATTGTTTTCGGGGCGTTATCGCTTAAATCTTCTCTTGAAGATATCCTGCTTGAGATAACCTCGCTGGTAGATAACGCATTGGATCTGGCTGAAATTACAGAAGAATATTCACACTAATTACAAGGACGGGTATTTATGGGAATTTTAAAAAGTTTATTTACGCTGGGGAAATCGTTTATCTCCCAGGCGGAAGAATCCATTGAAGAAACCCAGGGCGTGCGCATGCTGGAACAGCATATCCGTGACGCTAAAGCTGAACTCGATAAAGCCGGAAAATCTCGCGTTGATCTGCTGGCGCGGGTGAAATTAAGTCACGATAAGCTGAAAGATTTACGTGAGCGCAAAGCCAGTCCGGAAGCCCGTGCGCTGGAAGCGTTAAGCAAGAACGTTAATCCGTCGTTGATTAACGAAGTTGCTGAAGAAATCGCGCGCCTTGAGAATCTCATTACCACTGAAGAGCAAGTGTTGTCGAATCTGGAAGTCTCCCGTGATGGCGTGGAAAAAGCAGTTACAGCGACAGCGCAGCGTATCGCTCAGTTTGAGCAGCAAATGGAAATCGTTAAAGCCACTGAAGCCATGCAGCGTGCACAACAGGCTGTAACAACCTCTACCGTTGGCGCATCTTCCAGCGTTTCGACAGCGGCAGAATCCTTAAAACGCCTGCAAACGCGTCAGGCCGAACGTCAGGCTCGCCTGGATGCTGCCGCACAGTTGGAGAAAGTCGCAGACGGTCGCGACCTTGACGAAAAGCTGGCGGAAGCCGGAATTGGCGGTAGCAATAAAAGTAGCGCCCAGGATGTATTAGCAAGACTGCAACGCCAACAGGGCGAGTAATTTTTTTGCCAGCCTCACTGCAAGGCTGGCAACTATTTTAAGGATAAAATATGTCTGGTTTTTTCCAGCGTCTGTTTGGCAAGTATAATAAGCCTGCTATCGCTCGCGGTCCGCTGGGACTTCATCTCAATAGTGGCTTTACGCTCGACACATTAGCGTTTCGTTTGCTGGAAGATGAATTGCTGATTGCGCTGCCGGGTGAGGAATTTACGGTAGCCGCTGTCAGCCACATCGATCTGGGCGGCGGTAGTCAGATTTTCCGCTACTACACTTCAGGCGATGAGTTTCTGCAAATCAATACCACCGGCGGCGAAGATATTGATGACATTGATGATATCAAGCTCTTTGTCTATGAAGAGAGCTACGGTATCAGTAAAGAGAGTCACTGGCGCGAGGCGATCAACGCCAAAACGATGGGGGCAATGACCTTAAACTGGCAGGAAAAACGCTGGCAGCGATTTTTTAACAGCGAAGAACCGGGAAATATCGAACCCGTCTACATGCTGGAAAAAGTAGAAAATCAAAATCATGCTAAATGGGAAGTCCATAATTTTACCATGGGCTACCAGCGGCAAGTGACCGAAGATACTTACGAATATTTGCTGCTAAATGGTGAGGAATCTTTTAACGATCTCGGTGAGCCAGAGTGGTTATTTTCGCGCGCGTTGGGTGTCGATATCCCGCTGACATCACTTCATATTATTGGTTAATTACAAGGACGTTTACAATGCATATACTGGATTCACTTCTTGCCTTTAGTGCCTATTTTTTTATTGGCGTGGCGATGGTGATTATTTTTCTGTTTATCTACTCCAAAATTACACCGCACAACGAATGGCAGTTAATCAAAAACAATAATACCGCGGCGTCACTGGCGTTCAGCGGTACATTGTTGGGTTACGTTATCCCCTTATCCAGTGCGGCAATCAATGCGGTGAGTATTCCAGATTATTTCGCCTGGGGCGGGATTGCACTGGTGATTCAGTTACTCGTTTTTGCTGGTGTCAGACTTTATATGCCCGCATTAAGCGAAAAAATTATTAATCACAATACCGCAGCAGGAATGTTTATGGGAACCGCCGCGCTGGCTGGCGGTATTTTTAACGCAGCTTGTATGGGTGATGCTGCCAACTTACTGATTTAGTGTATGATGGTGTTTTTGAGGTGCTCCAGTGGCTTCTGTTTCTATCAG
>NZ_JAVUPQ010000066.1:0-24284 GCF_032029835.1 Escherichia sp. AM3
TCGGTGGAGCTGCATGACAAAGTCATCGGGCATTATCTGAACATAAAACACTATCAATAAGTTGGAGTCATTACCGAAACTTTAGTCAAAAATCCAGCGAATTTACGAATCGTCTCCAGTGAATAATTCAATCTTTTGACCTGAAATAGATATTTGAAAACTGGAGTTTGCGAGGCGGGTAATTAGACACTACTTTACAGGTAATTTACCCTATAAATATGAGGGATAAAAATATTGTGCACGGTATAGAAATAAGTAACAAAAGAGAATATATTCCGGCACCTTCGCTACATAAAAGGTGCCGAAAATAACGCAAGAAATTATTTTTCCGGCAGTTTTATATCTTTAAACATGACCTCAATTTCTTCATTAGAGCGCAATGCGACAGCCGCATCAACGACATCACGCGTTAAATGCGGTGCAAAACGCTGAATGAAATCATACATATAACTGCGCAAGAAAGTACTACGGCGAAAACCAATTTTGGTTGTACTGTGGCTGAAGATATCGTGAGCATCAACACGCACAAGGTCGGGATCGGCGACCGGATCCACCGCCATGCTGGCAATGACCCCTACCCCCAGCCCTAACCGGACGTAAGTTTTAATGACGTCAGCATCCGTTGCCGTGAAAACGATACGCGGCGTTAACCCTGCGCGATTAAAGGCAGTATCCAGTTCTGAACGTCCGGTAAAGCCGAAGGTATATGTCACCAACGGATATTGCGCCAGTTCTTCAATGGTAATGGCTTTTTTGCCTGCCAGCGGGTGATCCGGAGTGACTACAATAGCCCGATTCCAGTGGTAGCACGGTAACATCACTAAATCTTCATACAGATGCAGCGCTTCTGTGGCGATAGCGAAATCAGCATTGCCTTTAGAGACGGCATCAGCAATTTGTGTCGGCGAGCCCTGGTGCATATGCAAAGAAACGCGAGGATAACGCTCAATAAAGCCTTTGATGACGTTTGGTAATGCGTAGCGTGCCTGGGTATGCGTGGTGGCGATATACAGTGAACCTTTATCCGGCCAGGTGTGCTCTCCGGCAACCGATTTTATGGCATCGACTTTCGACAGGACTTCGCGAGCGATACGAATTATTTCTTGCCCTGCTGGCGTTACCTGCGTCAGGTGCTTGCCGCTTCGGGAAAAAATTTGAATGCCTAGCTCGTCTTCCAGCATTCTGACTTGTTTACTGATCCCGGGTTGTGATGTGTAAAGTCCTTCCGCTGTTGATGAGACATTCAGGTTATGATTGACCACCTCAACAATATAGCGAAGTTGTTGTAATTTCATGTTAAACCATCCACTTAGACGCCATCAGAACATCGTTTTTTCGTCACACCTGGCGGGTGACTAATACGATTTAATAATAAAAAAGGTGCTAACTATAACCACTATATCATTTATAGCCTTAGTGTATAGGTGTGAAGAAAAAATAATATGCAATAAAAAAGGGCCGCTTTCGCGACCCTTTGTTTATAAAAACCTGACAGAATTAAAGGTTATTTTTTTCCTTCAACCCATTTGCCATCAACATAAAATGCTGACCAGCCAGTCGCCTTTCCGTCTTTTTCCGAAGAGACATATTGCTGTTTGGTTTTACGGCTAAAGCGAACCATGGTCTTATTACCTTCCGGATCCTGCTGTGGCGCATCGGCCAGATAACGCAGTTTTTCCGGCAGACGGTCGCGGAAGCGATAAAGCTCTTCCACCAGTGGCGCACGCGTTTCACGCGATTTCGGGAAAGTGTTGGCAGCCAGGAACACACCGGCAGCACCGTCACGCAGCACGAAATAAGCATCTGATTTTTCGCACGGCAGCTCAGGTAATGGCACCGGATCTTCTTTCGGTGGTGCCACTTCGCCGTTACGTAAAATCTTACGTGTGTTTTTACACTCTTCGTTGGTGCAGGCCATGTATTTACCGAAACGCCCCATTTTCAGGTGCATTTCAGAGCCACATTTTTCACACTCAACGATCGGGCCGTCATAACCTTTAATGCGGAATTCGCCCTCTTCGATCTCGTAACCGTCGCAGGTTGGGTTATTACCACAGACATGCAACTTACGTTTCGGATCGATGAGATAGCTGTCCATCGCCGTGCCGCATTTCGGGCAACGACGTTTTGCGCGCAGCGCGTTGGTTTCAGCGTCTTCGCCTTCCAGCACGTTCAGCACTTCGTTTTCCGGCACCAGGTTAATGGTGGTTTTGCAACGCTCTTTCGGCGGCAGCGCATAGCCAGAACAGCCAAGGAATACCCCGGTGCTCGCTGTGCGAATCCCCATTTTGCGACCACAAGTCGGGCAGTCAATGCTGGTCAGAACCATCTGGTTCGGGCGCATACCACCCTCTTCCGGATCTTTTTCAGCTTTATCTAACTGCTGGGTGAAATCCGAGAAGAAGTGATCCAGTACAGCTTTCCACTCTGCTTCGTGATTTGCCACCTGGTCAAGGCTGTTTTCCATCTGCGCGGTGAAGTCGTAGTTCATTAACTCGCGGAAATTCTCTTCCAGGCGATCGGTGACGATTTCGCCCATTTTTTCCGCATAGAAACGACGATTTTCTACTCGCACATAGCCACGATCCTGAATGGTCGAAATGATCGACGCATAGGTAGACGGACGACCGATACCACGTTTTTCCAGTTCTTTAACCAGCGATGCTTCACTGAAACGGGCTGGCGGCTTGGTAAAGTGCTGGGCTGGTGTCAGTTCAACGAGCGTCAGAGCATCGCCTTTATTAACTGCTGGTAAGATGCGATCTTCATCGCCTTTACGCAACGCAGGCATCACTTTTGTCCAGCCATCAAAACGCAAAATACGACCGCGTGCTTTCAGGCGGAAATCGCCCGCACCAACGGTCAGCGTCGTGGAGTCATATTTCGCTGGGGTCATCTGGCAGGCAACGAACTGACGCCAGATTAACTGGTACAGTTTCTGCGCATCTGCTTCCATATCCTTCAGCGATTCCGCCATCACATTGACGTCAGAAGGACGAATCGCTTCGTGCGCTTCCTGTGAGTTTTCTTTGCTGGCGTACTGATTCGGACTTTCCGGCAGATATTTCTTACCAAAATTATCGCTGATATAACCGCGAACCATATTTACCGCGTCCTGACTCAGGTTAGTGGAGTCGGTACGCATGTAAGTGATATAGCCTGCTTCATACAAACGCTGCGCCATCATCATGGTTTTTTTCACGCCAAACCCAAGACGGGTGCTGGCAGCTTGTTGCAGCGTAGAGGTAATAAAAGGAGCGCCAGGTTTACTGGTTGTCGGTTTGTCTTCACGTTCCAGCACGCTGTAGCGCGCTTTTTCCAGCAGACTTACCGCAGCCTGAGTTTGTTCTTTGTTGACCGGACGGAACGGTTTGTCGTTCTGATGAGTCACCTGCAACGCCAACGCTTCACCAGATGGCGTGGTCGTGCTGGCATCGACTTCCCAGAACTCTTCCGGCACGAACGCTTTAATTTCACGCTCACGCTCGACCACCAGGCGGACTGCCACCGACTGCACACGACCGGCAGACAGACCACGAGCGATCTTTTTCCATAGCAGCGGCGAAACCATATACCCCACCACGCGGTCCATAAAGCGACGCGCCTGCTGGGCATTAACACGATCAATATTCAGCTCACCCGGTTTGTTAAATGCCTGGCGGATCGCGTTTTTAGTAATTTCGTTAAACACCACTCGGCTATAGCGCGCATCATCACCCCCAATCACTTCCCGCAGGTGCCATGCAATGGCTTCCCCTTCGCGGTCAAGGTCGGTTGCGAGATAGATGTGGTCGGCTTTTTCAGCCAGTTGTTTCAGTTCAGAGACGACCTTCTCTTTACCAGGCAACACTTCATAGTGCGCCTCCCAATTGTGCCACGGGTCAACCCCCATACGGTTGACGAGAGCGCCACGTTCATCCTTTTTAGGCTTTTTAGCCGTCTTGGTGGAGGTAGAGTCGGCACTCTTTTTGGCAGCTGAGCCACTGGTCGGCAAATCGCGGATGTGACCGACGCTGGATTTCACCACGTAGTCACTACCCAGATACTTGTTGATCGTTTTGGCTTTTGCCGGGGACTCAACGATGACAAGAGCTTTACCCATATTCACCTTACCTAATTTGATTCTTCCAGGAATGCGTCGCACGTTGATAAACCTTCCACTGGCAACGAGTTACCGATATGGACTCGCTCTCTGCGGATATCAACCCCTTGTCGTGACTCTGTTCACGAAAATTCAGGTGACTGAGTTAACAGGTCTTGGCCTACAGGCGCTATAGCACGACGGAATTTTGGTCGAATGTCAAGCAAATCTATTGCCAGATTGACGAAAGCGTCACACTGTACCTGATAAAATCCGATACGCAACTTTATTAGCATGCAAAATCCAAAGTTGCCAGTAAGGCGCTCTTGCCACCAGCGTGGTATATTTGTCTGCAAGCCATGCCTGGCGTAGACTAATGTCCTTGTTTAAGGAGTAAATAATGAACAAAGAGACACAACCCATCGACCGCGAGACGCTGTTGAAAGAGGCCAACAAAATCATTCGTGAGCATGAGGATACGCTCGCAGGGATTGAAGCCACCGGCGTCACGCAGCGTAATGGCGTGCTGGTATTTACCGGCGACTACTTTTTAGATGAACAAGGATTGCCAACAGCCAAAAGCACCGCGGTGTTTAATATGTTCAAACACCTGGCCCATGTGCTTTCAGAAAAATATCACCTGGTTGATTAAAGCAAAACGCGAGGTCTTACCCTCGCGTTTGTCTTTTACATCAATGGCTTTTGCCCCCGCTGCCACCAGCGTAACAACAATCGATCGGCGCTCTCTGCCGCGCTGCCGGTGAGTCGGTCAATGAGTCGTTTACGCTGCATATAGCGTACATTGACCACTTCACGGCCTTCCATCAGGCTAAGAATAACTTCATCACTGGTGTTGATTTCATCAACCAGGCCTTTCTCTACCGCCTGTTGTCCGTACCAGTGTTCACCCGTTGCCACCTGTTCAATATCCAGAGACGGACGCATACGCTTCACAAAATCTTTAAATAACTGATGCGTTTCGTTCAGCTCTTCGCGGAATTTCTCCCGCCCTTCTTCGGTATTTTCACCCAGCAAGGTCAGCGTACGCTTATACTGCCCGGCGGTGTGAAGTTCGATATCAATATCTTTGCTTTTCAGGAAGCGGTTAAAGTTGGGCATTTGCGCCACCACCCCAATGGAACCCACAATAGCAAACGGTGCGGAAACAATTTTGTCCGCCACACAGGCCATCATGTAACCGCCGCTGGCAGCGACTTTGTCTACCGTAACAGTTAAAGGAATGTTTTTATCACGCAGACGCTGCAGCTGCGAAGCCGCCAACCCGTAACCATGCACCATGCCACCAGGGCTTTCCAGACGTAGTACAACCTGATCCTGCGGTTTGAATGCTGCGAGTACAGCCGTTATCTCTTCACGTAGCGAGTTCACTTCATGGGCGTCCATGCTGCCTTTAAAATCCAGCACCCAGACGCGGGGTTTACTGTCAGTTGCCACCTCTCCCAGTTTGGCTTTCGCTTTTGCTGCTTTCGCTTCTTGCTTATGCTTTTTCTTCTGCGCTTTGTGCCACTGTTTTTGCTGATGTGAGTCCATCAGCGCCGCGGCCAGTTCTTCTTTCATCTCCTTATACTGTTCGCTGAGATTGTTGACCCGTAACTCGCCACGCTGGCGTTTATTACGTTGAGCAACATTGACAATAATGGCGGCAATCGCCGCAATCGCTAGCACAACGGTAACGATTTTCGCCAAAAACAAACCATATTCAGACAACAATTCCACGAGTCCCCACCTTGGTTAAACAACGCTTTGGCTCACAGTTTACAACAGGCATGTTAAGCCGTCTCGCAGAGATGTTATTGCAGCGAAAGTATGACAAAGTATCCATTTTGCGGTGTTATCGCCCCAGGCTGATTGAAATGCCCTTCTGTTTCAGGCATAAAGCCCCAAAGTCATAAAGTACACTGGCAGCGCGACAGACAACGTCGTTGAGGAGTAGCCATGCATTACCAGCCAAAACAAGATTTACTCAATGATCGCATTATCCTGGTGACGGGAGCCAGTGATGGTATTGGTCGTGAAGCCGCGATGACGTATGCACGCTATGGTGCGACAGTGATTCTGTTGGGCCGTAATGAAGAAAAATTACGTCAGGTAGCCAGCCACATAAACGAAGAAACTGGGCGTCAGCCACAGTGGTTTATTCTCGATTTGCTGACCTGCAGGTCCGAAGATTGCCAACAACTGGCACAGCGCATTGCCGTTAATTATCCGCGTCTGGATGGTGTTTTGCATAATGCCGGATTGCTCGGCGATGTTTGTCCAATGAGCGAACAAAATCCACAGGTCTGGCAGGACGTCATACAGGTCAACGTTAATGCCACCTTTATGCTCACCCAGGCACTGCTTCCTTTATTACTCAAATCGGACGCCGGTTCACTGGTCTTTACTTCATCAAGCGTTGGACGTCAGGGACGAGCCAACTGGGGCGCATATGCAGCGTCGAAATTTGCCACCGAAGGGATGATGCAGGTACTGGCCGATGAATATCAGCAGCGCCTGCGCGTCAACTGCATTAACCCAGGCGGTACGCGCACCGCAATGCGTGCCAGCGCCTTCCCGACCGAAGATCCACAGAAACTTAAAACACCCGCTGATATCATGCCGCTCTACCTCTGGCTGATGGGCGATGACAGCCGCCGTAAAACCGGCATGACCTTTAACGCCCAACCGGGCCGTAAACCAGGAATTTCCCAATGAGTGATGAACGCTACCAACAGCGTCAGCAGCGAGTGAAAGAAAAAGTAGATGCTCGTGTGGCCCAGGCCCAGGATGAACGCGGTATTATCATCGTCTTTACCGGCAATGGAAAAGGCAAAACCACCGCGGCATTTGGTACGGCAACACGCGCAGTTGGTCACGGAAAAAAAGTAGGCGTCGTGCAGTTTATTAAAGGCACCTGGCCTAATGGCGAACGCAATCTGCTGGAGCCACATGGCGTTGAGTTTCAGGTGATGGCAACGGGCTTTACCTGGGATACACAAAACCGCGAGTCTGATACCGCCGCCTGCCGCGAAGTCTGGCAACATGCAAAGCGGATGCTTGCTGATTCCTCACTGGATATGGTTTTGCTTGATGAACTGACGTATATGGTGGCGTATGACTATTTGCCACTGGAAGAAGTGGTGCAGGCGTTAAATGAACGTCCACATCAACAGACGGTGATTATCACGGGTCGTGGTTGTCATCGGGATATTCTTGAACTGGCAGATACGGTAAGTGAATTACGCCCCGTCAAACATGCGTTTGATGCCGGTGTAAAAGCGCAGATAGGGATCGATTATTAATCTGTAAAAATGCCGGATATGACGTCCGGCATACTTTGATTAACCGTTATTATTACGTCCGCCAGAACGACGACCGCCGCTCACCTGACTGTGACGTTTCACCGCACGACGAATCTGATTCGCCTTCATGCGACGACGGTCTTTTTCTACAGCGACTTTAGAGCTGGTTTCTGGCGGTAGCTCCACCAGTTCGCGCAGATAGTTAGTCTGGGCGAGGTCCAGCTCCGTCCAGCCACCGCGTGGCAGACCTTTTGGCAGTGGGATATCACCGTAACGAACACGGATCAGGCGGCTCACCTGCACACCAACCGCTTCCCACAGACGACGAACTTCACGGTTACGGCCTTCGGTCAGAGTCACGTTGTACCACTGGTTGATCCCTTCGCCGCCGCTGAACTTGATGGTTTTAAAAGCTGCCGGACCATCTTCCAACTGCACGCCACGACTCAAATCACGCAGTTTCGCGTCGTCAACCTGACCAAATACACGCACGGCATATTCACGTTCAACTTCACGGCTTGGGTGCATTAAACGGTTTGCCAGTTCACCATCGGTGGTGAACAGCAGCAGACCACAGGTATTAACGTCCAAGCGACCCACGGCAATCCAGCGTGCGCCACGCAGTTTTGGCAGACGGTCAAACACCGTTGGACGTCCTTCCGGATCGTTACGGGTACACAACTCACCTTCCGGTTTGTAATAGGCCAGAACGCGACAAATTTGTTCAGCGGACTCACGTACCGAAATCAGGTGACCATCGATACGGATTTTCAATCCAGGGGTAACTTCAACACGATCGCCGAGTTTAGCAATTTTGCCATCAACACTCACACGACCGGCTTCAATAATAGATTCGATTTCACGGCGAGAACCGTGGCCGGCACGCGCCAGCACTTTCTGTAGCTTTTCGCTCATAGAGCTTCCTTTTGGTGTCGCCTTCCCAGGCGTCTGATATGCTTTTGTGCAACAGTGAGTCAGAACTTACATCTGACTCACTGATAGTAAAGTCTGTTTGAACTCTTCAGGCCTTAAGTAAACGACTCGACGTTTATCGGCCTGGCTTTGAGGCGCAACATACTACACTATCTTTATGGTTAAAGCTTGTTTCGATTAACATCAGCTTAATTACCAGCCACCACCGCCTCCGCCACCCGCGCCGCCGCCAGCACCACCACCGGAATAACTTCGCCCCAACAAACTGGTATTGGCCCCGCAACTTAGGTGCGTCTGTAATTGAGAATAAAACGCCGTTACGGGCAATCTCTGGAGCGCGAATCGCCGAAGAAAGCGAAGGGGCAATGCGTAACGCCCATTCCCTCCCCAAATTTGCCGATATAGCCCAACCTAGCAACGCGTAATCCAGTTTCCGTGTTTCCCCTTTCCGCCGACGTCCACTGTGTGTTGCTGCCTCTTTACGCGCAAGATAGTTAACGATAGCTTCACCGCGGGCATAACGTTGCTGCCCAGTTTGGGTAAACTTTGGCAGAAAAATATACCCCATGCCAGTGAGATAACCGGTCAGGCAAACAGCGCTAAAATAACCCGCTGGCATATACCAGTAAAAGAATACATCTCCGACATTGATATAGAGAGAATAGAAGGCCACGCCTGAACAAATCAGTGGTAAATACAAAGTGATGATTGCACGATTAACGCAAGGCTTGTCATCATCGCGGGCAAATAAAAGCTCAAGGGAACAAAATAAAAAAGGAATAATCCAGCAGATCATAATAAACATATCGCCTACCAGACTCATTCCTGCCCAACCTACGGGACTCAGGTTACCGTAGAGAATGACCGCCAATATTGCCAGTCCACCCCATTGCAAAAACGTATCAGGCCGGTAAAACGAAGACTTTTTACGCGGCAGATAAAATTTCTGCATCCGTAAAAATGCCCTGCGTAAGAGTCTGTTGCGTCTCCCCGTAAGAACGACCTTATCGCCTTTACGAAATAACGCTTCCAGTAATAACTGCTCTGCGGGCAGTAATACCTCATTATTTCTGGTCGCGCCTTCATTAACACAAATCAGGATTTGCTGGTTCTTATCATACTGATCTTCCAGATGAATTTTTCCCTTCACGATCAGATTTACGATATCGGCACAGAAACCTTTATCGTCGTAAACCAGCTTCGCATCGAGACGTAACATGCCGGGCGTGTAATCTGGCGGAATGACATCGGTTTCAATCACATCTACCGGCGTAAATTGCGGCCTGCGCTTCCAGAGATATAACCATCCACAAACCAGGAATAGACACGGAAACCAAATTAACAACGATGACGTGGAGGGTAAAAGAATATGGCTGAAAATATTCGTCGTTTGTGGAGCCGGGGCATTGCTGAGTAAAGCGTGAGGCCAGCGGTAGAGTACCGTGAAATCTTCACGATAAAACGGATCGCTGGATTCAATTCTTCCGTCCTCAAAGATGCGGCCATTTCGATATGTGTCGCCCTCTTCTCCAGTAAAGAGATCGATTTCGCTAAATGGATTACCCGCGATATCAGGGAACTTGAGTGAAAATCGGGTCTTATAGATTTCAAACGGCCAGTGGTTACCAGTCACGTTCCAGATTAACAGATCTGAATCTCCCTCACGCAGGAAAGCATTTTTAACCTGATAATGAATTTGATAATGATAGTCGCCTTGAGGCAAGAAACGTTGTTTATCGCCCACGACAATAATCATTAACCCGATATGCCAGTCAAGATGCCAGGGTTCAGGAATACCATCACGGGTGACGCCAACAATATGATAGTTCAGCAGTGCAGCGTCCCCATCAGGCTGCATCCAGAGTCGTGGTAAATCACGATAAAATCCGTGTTTAATCTGCTGATTTCGCGCCTGAAAATGAATATTTTCTTTGATGTCGAGCACCCCATCCGGTTGCAGAGTGGCTTCAACATCAAAGAGCGAAATCCCTTCTTCATAAGAAGGGATCTCCGTGTTTTCTGCATAACTTAGAGATGATACAAACAGCCCTGCTATCAACAGCAAAATGCAGCGAAACTTCCCTGCCATAGTCTTCCATCCGTGGAACGCAATTTGTTATAAGAAAGGCTTCACATCACCTACGCCTTCACGCACCACGACCGGCGTATCATCGGTAAGATCAATAACCGTTGTCGGTTTCTGCCCGAGATAGCCGCCGTGAATAATCAAATCTACCTGTTTTTCCAGACGGTCTTTAATTTCTTCGGGATCGGATTCGGTAAATTCGCTGCCTGGCAGCATTAGCGAAGTGGAAAGCATCGGTTCGCCCAGTGCTTCAAGCAACGCCTGCGCAATCGGGTTAGAAGGCACACGCATACCGATGGTTTTGCGTTTTTCCTGCAACAGACGGCGTGGCACTTCCTTCGTCCCCTTCAGGATGAAGGTATAGTTGCCCGGCGTGTTGTTTTTCATTAAACGAAACGCAACGTTATCCACAAATGAATAGGTCGAGAGTTCAGAAAGATCGCGACACATCAGGGTAAAGTTGTGACCGTCCGGCAGCTGGCGAATACGACAAATACGCTCCATCGCGTTTTTATCTTCAATTTTACAGCCGAGCGCATAGCCGGAATCAGTTGGATAAACAATCACCCCGCCTTTACGCACGATCTCCACCGCCTGGTTGATCAGACGTTGCTGTGGGTTATCAGGATGAATATAAAAAAACTGGCTCATAATTCCCTCTCTGTGGTGTTCTGCGGCTGTTCCCATAGCTGCCAGACGCCTTCAACGCCTGCGGGCAGCCAGAGTTTACGACCCAGTTCGATCCACGGGCATGGCTGATGAAAATCAGATCCTTGTGATGCCCATAAATGATGCTGACGCGCAAGGGCCGCCAGCTGGGTACGTTCATTGGGCGATTGCTGGCACTGCGCGACTTCCATCGCGTCACCGTGGTGTTCGGCAAAATGCGCAACCAATCTTTTCAGCCATTTAGCACTAAGATTGTACCGCCCAGGATGAGCTAGCACCGCCTTACCGCCAGAATGATGAATGACATCAATAGCTTGTTCTATTGTACACCACTGTGGCGGAACGTATCCGGTTTTCCCGCGCGCCAGATACTTTTTAAAGACATCCGCCATTGAACTGGCTTTGCCGCACTCAACAAGGAAACGCGCAAAATGACCGCGCGTCACTGCGCCGCCCTGCGCCAGTCGTTGTGCGCCTTCCAGCGCCCCAGGTATTTGCGCTTTTTCAAGTCTTTCGGCAATCAGCTGCGCCCGCTGATTGCGCCGTTCTGTCTGCTGCGCGAGGAACTCACACATTAGCGGATGAGTAATATCAATATTCAGCCCGACAATATGAATTTCATGATTTTCCCAGACCGTGGAAATTTCCACGCCGGGAATAAGATTCAGCGCCAGTCCCGAACGTGAAATTTCCTCTCTTGCTGGCGCGATTGCAGCTGTGGTGTCATGGTCGGTGATCGCCAGGGTGCCGACGCGCATCTCGACTGCACGGTGCACCAATGCTTCTGGCGTCAGGCAGCCATCGGAAGCTGTGGTATGGCTGTGCAGGTCGTAAATCACTGCGTAATTCGTGTCGCTCAAGGCGCACTCCCGTTCTGGATAATGTTTTTTGCGCCGACATCATAACGGTTCTGGCAAATATTCTGAAATGAGCTGTTGACAATTAATCATTGAACTAGTTAACTAGTACGCAAGTTCACGTAAAAAGGGTATCGACAATGAAAGCAATTTTCGTACTGAAAGCTTGGTGGCGCACTTCCTGAAACGGGCAGTGTATTCACCATGCGTAAAGCAATCAGATACCCAGCCCGCCTAATGAGCGGGCTTTTTTTTGAACAAAATTAGAGAATAACAATGCAAACACAAAAACCGACTCTCGAACTGCTAACCTGCGAAGGCGCTTATCGCGACAATCCCACCGCGCTTTTTCACCAATTGTGTGAGGATCGTCCGGCAACGCTGCTGCTGGAATCCGCAGATATCGACAGCAAAGATGATTTAAAAAGCCTGCTGCTGGTAGACAGTGCGCTACGCATTACAGCTTTAGGTGACACTGTCACAATCCAGTCCCTTTCCGGCAACGGCGAAGCCCTGCTGACACTACTGGATAACGCCCTGCCTGCGGGTGTGGAAAATGAACAATTACCAAACTGCCGTGTGCTGCGCTTCCCCCCTGTTAGTCCACTGCTGGATGAAGACGCTCGCTTATGCTCCCTTTCGGTTTTTGACGCTTTCCGCTTATTGCAGAATCTGTTGAATGTACCGAAGGAAGAACGAGAAGCCATGTTCTTCGGCGGCCTGTTCTCTTATGACCTTGTGGCGGGGTTTGAAGATTTACCGCAACTGTCAGCGGAAAATAACTGCCCTGATTTCTGTTTTTATCTCGCTGAAACGCTGATGGTGATTGACCATCAGAAAAAAAGCACCCGCATTCAGGCCAGCCTGTTTGCTCCGAATGAAGAAGAAAAACAACGTCTCACTGCTCGCCTGAACGATCTTCGCCAGCAACTGACCGAAACCGCGCCACCGCTGCCGGTGGTTTCCGTGCCGCATATGCGTTGTGAATGTAACCAGAGCGATGAAGAGTTCGGTGGCGTAGTGCGTTTGTTGCAAAAAGCGATTCGCGCTGGAGAAATTTTCCAGGTGGTGCCATCTCGCCGTTTCTCTCTGCCCTGCCCGTCACCGCTGGCGGCCTATTACGTGCTGAAAAAGAGTAATCCCAGCCCGTACATGTTTTTTATGCAGGATAATGATTTCACCCTGTTTGGCGCGTCGCCGGAAAGTTCGCTCAAATATGACGCCACCAGCCGCCAGATTGAGATCTACCCGATTGCCGGGACACGCCCACGCGGTCGTCGTGCCGATGGTTCACTGGACAGAGACCTCGACAGCCGCATCGAACTGGAAATGCGTACCGATCATAAAGAGCTTTCTGAACATCTGATGCTGGTGGATCTCGCCCGTAATGATCTGGCACGCATTTGCACCCCCGGCAGCCGCTACGTCGCCGATCTTACCAAAGTTGACCGTTACTCTTACGTGATGCACCTGGTCTCCCGCGTGGTCGGTGAGCTGCGCCACGATCTCGACGCCCTGCACGCTTACCGCGCCTGTATGAATATGGGAACGTTAAGCGGTGCGCCGAAAGTACGCGCTATGCAGTTAATTGCCGAGGCTGAAGGTCGTCGCCGCGGCAGCTACGGCGGCGCGGTAGGTTATTTCACCGCGCATGGCGATCTCGACACCTGCATTGTGATCCGCTCGGCGCTGGTGGAAAACAGTATCGCCACCGTGCAAGCCGGTGCTGGCGTAGTCCTTGATTCTGTTCCGCAGTCGGAAGCCGACGAAACCCGTAATAAAGCCCGCGCTGTACTGCGCGCTATTGCCACCGCGCATCATGCACAGGAGACTTTCTGATGGCTGACATTCTGCTGCTCGATAATATCGACTCTTTTACGTACAACCTGGCAGATCAGTTGCGCAGCAATGGGCATAACGTGGTGATTTACCGCAACCATATTCCGGCGCAAACCTTAATTGAACGCCTGGCGACCATGAGCAATCCGGTGCTGATGCTTTCTCCTGGCCCCGGTGTGCCGAGCGAAGCCGGTTGTATGCCGGAACTCCTCACCCGCTTGCGTGGCAAGCTGCCCATTATTGGCATTTGCCTCGGACATCAGGCGATTGTCGAAGCTTACGGGGGCTATGTCGGTCAGGCGGGCGAAATTCTCCACGGTAAAGCCTCCAGCATTGAACATGACGGTCAGGCGATGTTTGCCGGATTAACAAACCCGCTGCCGGTGGCGCGTTATCACTCGCTGGTTGGCAGTAACATTCCGGCCGGTTTAACCATCAACGCCCATTTTAATGGCATGGTGATGGCAGTACGTCACGATGCGGATCGCGTTTGTGGATTCCAGTTCCATCCGGAATCCATTCTCACCACCCAGGGCGCTCGCCTGCTGGAACAAACGCTGGCCTGGGCGCAGCAGAAACTAGAGCCAGCCAACACGCTGCAACCGATTCTGGAAAAACTGTATCAGGCGCAGACGCTTAGCCAACAAGAAAGCCACCAGCTGTTTTCAGCGGTGGTGCGTGGCGAGCTGAAGCCGGAACAACTGGCGGCGGCGCTGGTGAGCATGAAAATTCGCGGTGAGCACCCGAACGAGATCGCCGGGGCAGCAACCGCGCTACTGGAAAACGCAGCGCCGTTCCCGCGCCCGGATTATCTGTTTGCTGATATCGTCGGTACTGGCGGTGACGGCAGCAACAGTATCAATATTTCTACCGCCAGTGCGTTTGTCGCCGCGGCCTGTGGGCTGAAAGTGGCGAAACACGGCAACCGTAGCGTCTCCAGTAAATCTGGTTCGTCCGATCTGCTGGCGGCGTTCGGTATTAATCTTGATATGAACGCCGATAAATCGCGCCAGGCGCTGGATGAGTTAGGTGTATGTTTCCTCTTTGCGCCGAAGTATCACACTGGATTCCGCCACGCGATGCCGGTTCGCCAGCAACTGAAAACCCGCACCCTGTTCAATGTGCTGGGGCCATTGATTAACCCGGCGCATCCGCCGCTGGCGTTAATTGGTGTTTATAGTCCGGAACTGGTGCTGCCGATTGCCGAAACCTTGCGCGTGCTGGGGTATCAACGCGCGGCGGTGGTGCACAGCGGCGGGATGGATGAAGTTTCATTACACGCGCCGACAATCGTTGCCGAACTGCATGACGGCGAAATTAAAAGCTATCAGCTCACCGCAGAAGACTTTGGCCTGACACCCTACCACCAGGAGCAACTGGCAGGCGGAACACCGGAAGAAAACCGTGACATTTTAACACGTTTGTTACAAGGTAAAGGCGACGCCGCCCATGAAGCAGCCGTCGCTGCGAACGTCGCCATGTTAATGCGCCTGCATGGCCATGAAGATCTGCAAGCCAATGCGCAAACCGTTCTTGAGGTACTGCGCAGTGGTTCCGCTTACGACAGAGTCACCGCACTGGCGGCACGAGGGTAAATGATGCAAACCGTTTTAGCGAAAATCGTCGCAGACAAGGCGATTTGGGTAGAAGCCCGCAAACAGCAGCAACCGCTGGCCAGTTTTCAGAATGAGGTTCAGCCGAGCACGCGACATTTTTATGATGCGCTACAGGGTGCGCGCACGGCGTTTATTCTGGAGTGCAAGAAAGCGTCGCCGTCAAAAGGCGTGATCCGTGATGATTTCGATCCAGCACGCATTGCCGCCATTTATAAACATTACGCTTCGGCAATTTCGGTGCTGACTGATGAGAAATATTTTCAGGGGAGCTTTGATTTCCTCCCCATCGTCAGCCAAATCGCCCCGCAGCCGATTTTATGTAAAGACTTCATTATCGACCCTTACCAGATCTATCTGGCGCGCTATTACCAGGCCGATGCCTGCTTATTAATGCTTTCAGTACTGGATGACGACCAATATCGCCAGCTTGCCGCCGTCGCTCACAGTCTGGAGATGGGGGTGCTGACCGAAGTCAGTAATGAAGAGGAACAGGAGCGCGCCATTGCATTGGGAGCAAAGGTCGTTGGCATCAACAACCGCGATCTGCGTGATTTGTCGATTGATCTCAACCGTACCCGCGAGCTTGCGCCGAAACTGGGGCACAACGTGACGGTAATCAGCGAATCCGGCATCAATACTTACGCTCAGGTGCGCGAGTTAAGCCACTTCGCTAACGGTTTTCTGATTGGTTCGGCGTTGATGGCCCATGACGATTTGCACGCCGCCGTGCGCCGGGTGTTGCTGGGTGAGAATAAAGTATGCGGCCTGACGCGTGGGCAAGATGCTAAAGCAGCTTATGACGCGGGCGCGATTTACGGTGGGTTGATTTTTGTTGCGACATCACCGCGTTGCGTCAACGTTGAACAGGCGCAGGAAGTGATGGCTGCGGCACCGTTGCAGTATGTTGGCGTGTTCCGCAATCACGATATTGCCGATGTGGTGGACAAAGCTAAGGTGTTATCGCTGGCGGCAGTGCAACTGCATGGTAATGAAGAACAGCTGTATATCGATACGCTGCGTGAAGCTCTGCCAGCACATGTTGCCATCTGGAAAGCATTAAGCGTCGGTGAAACCCTGCCCGCCCGCGAGTTTCAGCACGTTGATAAATATGTTTTAGACAACGGCCAGGGTGGAAGCGGGCAACGTTTTGACTGGTCACTATTAAATGGTCAATCGCTTGGCAACGTTCTGCTGGCGGGGGGCTTAGGCGCAGATAACTGCGTGGAAGCGGCACAAACCGGCTGCGCCGGACTTGATTTTAATTCTGCTGTAGAGTCGCAACCGGGCATCAAAGACGCACGTCTTTTGGCCTCGGTTTTCCAGACGCTGCGCGCATATTAAGGAAAGGAACAATGACAACATTACTTAACCCCTATTTTGGTGAGTTTGGCGGCATGTACGTGCCACAAATCCTGATGCCTGCTCTGCGCCAGCTGGAAGAAGCTTTTGTCAGTGCGCAAAAAGATCCTGAATTTCAGGCTCAGTTCAACGACCTGCTGAAAAACTATGCCGGGCGTCCAACCGCGCTGACCAAATGCCAGAACATTACAGCCGGGACGAACACCACGCTGTATCTCAAGCGTGAAGATTTGCTGCACGGCGGCGCGCATAAAACTAACCAGGTGCTGGGGCAGGCGTTGCTGGCGAAGCGGATGGGTAAAACCGAAATCATCGCCGAAACCGGTGCCGGTCAGCATGGCGTGGCGTCGGCCCTTGCCAGCGCCCTGCTCGGCCTGAAATGCCGTATTTATATGGGTGCCAAAGACGTTGAACGCCAGTCGCCTAACGTTTTTCGTATGCGCTTAATGGGTGCGGAAGTGATCCCGGTGCATAGCGGTTCCGCGACGCTGAAAGATGCCTGTAACGAGGCGCTGCGCGACTGGTCCGGTAGTTACGAAACCGCGCACTATATGCTGGGCACCGCAGCTGGCCCGCATCCTTATCCGACCATTGTGCGTGAGTTTCAGCGGATGATTGGCGAAGAAACCAAAGCGCAGATTCTGGAAAGAGAAGGTCGCCTGCCGGATGCCGTTATCGCCTGTGTTGGCGGCGGTTCGAATGCCATCGGCATGTTTGCTGATTTCATCAATGAAACCAACGTCGGCCTGATTGGTGTGGAGCCAGGTGGTCACGGTATCGAAACTGGCGAGCACGGCGCACCGCTAAAACATGGTCGCGTGGGTATCTATTTCGGTATGAAAGCGCCGATGATGCAAACCGAAGACGGGCAGATTGAAGAATCTTACTCCATCTCCGCCGGACTGGATTTCCCGTCTGTCGGCCCACAACACGCGTATCTTAACAGCACTGGACGCGCTGATTACGTGTCTATTACCGATGATGAAGCCCTTGAAGCCTTCAAAACGCTGTGCCTGCACGAAGGGATCATCCCGGCGCTGGAATCCTCCCACGCCCTGGCCCATGCGTTGAAAATGATGCGCGAAAACCCGGATAAAGAGCAGCTACTGGTGGTTAACCTTTCCGGTCGCGGCGATAAAGACATCTTCACCGTTCACGATATTTTGAAAGCACGAGGGGAAATCTGATGGAACGCTACGAATCTCTGTTTGCCCAGTTGAAGGAGCGCAAAGAAGGCGCATTCGTTCCTTTCGTCACGCTCGGTGATCCGGGCATTGAGCAGTCATTGAAAATTATCGATACGCTAATTGAAGCCGGTGCTGACGCGCTGGAGTTAGGTATCCCCTTCTCCGACCCACTGGCGGATGGCCCGACGATTCAAAACGCCACTCTGCGCGCCTTTGCGGCAGGTGTGACTCCGGCACAATGTTTTGAAATGCTGGCACTGATTCGCCAGAAACACCCGACCATTCCCATTGGCCTGTTGATGTATGCCAATCTGGTGTTTAACAAAGGCATTGATGAGTTTTATGCCCAGTGCGAAAAAGTCGGCGTCGATTCGGTGCTGGTTGCCGATGTGCCAGTTGAAGAGTCCGCGCCCTTCCGCCAGGCCGCGTTGCGTCATAATGTCGCACCTATCTTCATCTGCCCGCCAAATGCCGATGACGACCTGCTGCGCCAGATAGCCTCTTACGGTCGTGGTTACACCTATTTGCTGTCACGAGCAGGCGTGACCGGCGCAGAAAACCGCGCCGCGTTACCCCTCAATCATCTGGTTGCGAAGCTGAAAGAGTACAACGCTGCACCTCCATTGCAGGGATTTGGTATTTCCGCCCCGGATCAGGTAAAAGCAGCGATTGATGCAGGAGCTGCGGGCGCGATTTCTGGTTCGGCCATTGTTAAAATCATCGAGCAACATATTAATGAGCCAGAGAAAATGCTGGCGGCACTGAAAGTTTTTGTACAACCGATGAAAGCGGCGACGCGCAGTTAATCCCACAGCCGCCAGTTCCGCTGGCGGCATTTTAACTTTCTTTAATGAAGCCGGAAAAATCCTAAATTCATTTAATATTTATCTTTTTACCGTTTCGCTTACCCCGGTCGAACGTCAACTTACGTCATTTTTCCGCCCAACAGTAATATAATCAAACAAATTAATCCCGCAACATAACACCAGTAAAATCAATAATTTTCTCTAAGTCACTTATTCCTCAGGTAATTGTTAATATATCCAGAATGTTCCTCAAAATATATTTTCCCTCTATCTTCTCGTTGCGCTTAATTTGACTAATTCTCATTAGCGACTAATTTTAATGAGTGTCGACACACAACACTCATATTAATGAAACAATGCAACGCAACGGGAGAAATAACATGGCCGAACATCGTGGTGGTTCAGGAAATTTCGCCGAAGACCGTGAGAAGGCATCCGACGCAGGCCGTAAAGGCGGTCAGCATAGCGGCGGTAATTTTAAAAATGATCCGCAACGCGCATCTGAAGCGGGTAAAAAAGGCGGACAACAAAGCGGTGGTAATAAATCAGGCAAATCCTGATTCACCGTTAATTATTAATATCAGCTGATAAAGATAATTGCATCTGCGGGCCGTATGGCTCGCAGTGATTTCACTGGAGAAAAATATGAATATGAAGACCATTGAAGATGTATTTATTCACCTGCTTTCAGATACCTACAGCGCAGAAAAACAATTAACCCGGGCACTGGCAAAACTCGCAAGAGCAACATCAAATGAAAAATTAAGTCAGGCTTTTCATGCGCACCTCGAGGAAACTCATGGACAGATTGAACGTATTGATCAAGTTGTGGAGTCCGAATCGAACCTGAAAATTAAGCGCATGAAATGTGTGGCAATGGAAGGTCTTATTGAAGAAGCTAATGAGGTCATCGAAAGTACCGAGAAAAACGAAGTGCGTGATGCCGCACTGATTGCCGCAGCACAGAAAGTCGAGCATTATGAGATTGCCAGTTACGGGACATTAGCGACGCTGGCTGAACAATTAGGTTACCGTAAAGCAGCGAAGCTTCTGAAAGAAACCCTGGAAGAAGAAAAGGCCACCGACATCAAACTGACTGATCTGGCCATTAATAACGTAAATAAGAAAGCCGAAAATAAAGCCTGAAATATGAATTTTAACTTTTAGTCATTTTATAAAGAGGACATTTTCATGAATCGTATTGAACATTATCATGACTGGTTACGTGACGCCCACGCAATGGAAAAGCAAGCCGAATCTATGCTTGAATCCATGGCCAGCCGTATAGATAATTATCCTGAACTACGCGCTCGTATTGAACAACATCTTAGTGAAACCAAAAACCAGATTGTTCAACTGGAAACTATTCTTGATCGTAATGACATTTCACGTTCAGTCATTAAAGATTCCATGAGTAAAATGGCTGCGCTTGGGCAGTCAATCGGTGGTATATTCCCTTCTGATGAAATAGTCAAAGGCTCTATTAGCGGATATGTCTTCGAGCAATTTGAAATCGCCTGTTACACCTCACTATTAGCAGCAGCAAAAAATGCCGGTGATACAGCTTCAATTCCAACCATCGAAGCGATTTTAAATGAGGAAAAGCAAATGGCCGACTGGCTGATTCAGAATATTCCGCAAACAACTGAGAAATTTTTAATTCGCTCTGAAACTGATGGCGTAGAAGCGAAGAAATAATACCCTTTATACCATGTCCTTATTGACCCCGTATATTACGGGGTCGTTTTTGTGCGGAATTAAAAACGATATCCTGCTGAGAACATAAACACCCACGGATCGAGGCGTACGCTATCGTGTTGCTGTGCACCGCCCAGCTTATAATTGGCGGTGGTATCGATATCCATGTACCACACTGACATGTTAACCAACCAGTCACGGTTAATCAGATAATCAACCCCCACCTGCCCGGCAGCTCCCCAGGAATCTTTCAGACTGAGATCGGAAAGCCCTGCCTCTTTGCCATGATCGTTAAATCCATTATCAAAGAAGGTGGTGTAGTTAATACCTGCCCCAACGTAAGGACGGAATTTGCTGCTGGCATCACCAAAATACCACTGCGCCATCAGTGTTGGTGGCAGATGATGAACGGTTGCAATATCGCCGGTCGCCCGGGTGCCGATTTTATGGCGGAACGGCGTCGCTGCCAGTAATTCCACACCAATGTTGTCGGTCGCCATATAAGTAAACGTAAGGCCCAGTTGCGTGTTATTGGTCACGCTGAATCCACCCAGACTTCCTAACGTACCACCAGCACCTTCTGTTGGACGTACGGTTGCAGAACCTGCACGCATAAAAAATTCGCCTGCTTCATGCGCAAAGGCACTGCCAGAGAGAAGAGTTGTTACTGCCAAAGCCGCCACTGTTAACTTTTTCATATCCGCTCCGTCGTTATGGTTATAAAAACGTGACGAATATACCTACATTGGAGTAACAAATGATCCTACATAGATCACATTACATATGATAATTCACCCTTTATTGATCTGGATTAATTTAGAAGTTGCATTGAGAATCCTGGTTAATGTGATTTAAATCAATTTTTAAATATTTTCGCTACGCAAATATTAACTCGGTCGCCACTTGCCGCGATTTGCCCATGCCTGAAGGCCAGCAATTACCTCCGCTTTACAAAGATATGCTTTTCCATACAAGACCTGATGCTGCCACCCGAGGCTTAACCAGGGTACAATTGCCCGCTAATTAACACCTGCATAAAACTCAAGGAGAGTGCATGTCTATCACGGCGCAGTCCGTATACCGTGACACCGGAAATTTCTTCCGTAATCAATTTATGACCATTCTGTTGGTATCGTTGCTATGTGCGTTTATCACAGTGGTGTTAGGGCATGTTTTCTCACCCAGTGATGCACAGCTTGCGCAGCTCAATGACGGCGTACCCGTTAGCGGCAGTAGTGGGTTGTTCGACCTGGTTCAGAATATGTCACCGGAACAGCAACAAATTTTGCTGCAAGCTTCAGCGGCTTCCACTTTTTCAGGATTGATCGGTAACGCCATTCTCGCCGGAGGCGTAATATTAATTATCCAGCTGGTGTCTGCGGGTCAGAGAGTCAGTGCGCTGCGAGCTATTGGTGCCAGTGCGCCGATATTGCCCAAGTTATTTATTCTGATTTTTCTGACTACCCTTTTAGTACAGATTGGCATCATGCTGGTGGTCGTTCCGGGAATTATCATGGCCATTTTGCTGGCCCTGGCACCGGTGATGCTGGTACAGGACAAAATGGGCATTTTTGCCTCGATGCGTAGCAGTATGCGGCTGACTTGGGCGAATATGCGTCTGGTGGCACCCGCAGTACTGAGCTGGTTGCTGGCAAAAACACTGTTGCTGCTTTTTGCCTCTTCTTTTGCCGCATTAACCCCGGAAATTGGTGCCGTACTGGCGAACACCTTGAGCAACCTGATTTCAGCCATATTGCTCATCTATCTGTTCCGCCTGTATATGTTGATTCGCCAATAACCTTAAGCATTTGATTACGGAATCGTAAAATGAAGCAGTTTCTTGATTTTTTACCGCTGGTTGTCTTTTTCGCGTTTTACAAGATTTATGACATCTATGCAGCTACTGCGGCGCTGATCGTCGCCACGGCGATTGTGCTTATCTATAGCTGGGTTCGCTTTCGTAAGGTTGAGAAGATGGCCCTGATCACTTTTGTTCTGGTGGTCGTCTTCGGTGGCTTGACGCTGTTCTTCCACAATGATGAGTTTATTAAATGGAAGGTTACAGTCATTTATGCTCTATTTGCGGGAGCCCTGTTAGTCAGCCAATGGGTGATGAAAAAGCCGCTAATTCAGCGGATGCTGGGTAAAGAACTCACGCTGCCGCAACCGGTATGGTCGAAGCTGAATCTGGCCTGGGCTGTTTTCTTTATCCTTTGCGGTCTGGCAAACATCTACATCGCATTCTGGCTGCCGCAAAATATTTGGGTCAACTTTAAAGTCTTTGGCCTGACCGCCCTTACCTTAATCTTCACATTGTTAAGCGGTATCTATATCTACCGCCACATGCCGCAGGAAGATAAATCCTAACCAGACTGCCAGTCCTTCGGGGCTGGCGCTGTATCTCCTCTGTTCTCCTCAGGAAAATCATAGTAGCATCGCGCCTGTGATTTTCCTTTTAAGTCGGTTTTACCATGTCTACAACACATAACGTCCCTCAGGGCGATCTTGTTTTACGTACTTTAGCCATGCCCGCCGATACCAATGCCAATGGTGACATCTTTGGTGGTTGGTTAATGTCACAAATGGATATTGGCGGCGCTATTCTGGCAAAAGAAATTGCCCACGGTCGCGTAGTGACTGTGCGGGTTGAAGGAATGACTTTCTTACGGCCGGTTGCGGTCGGCGATGTGGTGTGCTGCTATGCACGCTGTGTCCAGAAAGGGACGACATCGGTCAGCATTAATATTGAAGTGTGGGTGAAAAAAGTAGCGTCTGAACCAATCGGGCAACGGTATAAAGCGACAGAAGCATTATTTAAGTATGTCGCGGTTGATCCTGAAGGAAAACCTCGCGCCTTACCTGTTGAGTAATAGTCAAAAGCCTCCGGTCGGAGGCTTTTGACTTTATGCTTACTGAATTTCGGTGGTGCCGTTAATTTTAAACAGGATATTCACCACAATCCCACTGCCTGGCTTACCCGGCTCATAACGCCATCTGCGCATCGCATTTTTCACCTCACGCTCAAACATGTTCGCTGGCTTGGCTGAGAGGATTTGTACGTTATCCACGCGACCATCCGGCGTGACGTCAAATTTAACTTTAACCTGCCCTTCAATGCGCAATGCCTGTGCTCGTGCCGGATACTGCGGCTGATTACGGCTTAATGCGCGTGGTCCTGAAGCCACACTGGTAACCGGCTTGCTGGTTGCAGCCGTTGCTGTACTTGATGTCGGGCGTGCCGGTGCCGTATTTTCAAACGGTGATGCCGGACGCGACTCTACGGGTTTGACATCGCGTTTTGGCTGCTCCTGTACCTTTTTCACCGGCTTCGGTTTTGGCTTAGGTTTCGGCTTCGGCTTTTCAATGACCACCGGTGCTTCTTTTGGCGGTTCGGGGATCGGCTCAGGTTCCGGTTCTGGCTCTACCACCGGCTCCGGTGGCGGCTGAACGGCTTGTGGCGGTTCGAGATCAGCAGGCGTAACCATCGTGACAGAAATCGGCTGCGCAGGCGCAGGTAGTTCAATAACCTGATGTACCGAGGTATAGAGCAGACCCGCCACAACAGCACCATGAATGCAGACCGAAAGTAACGTCGGCCAGGGGAAGCGGCGAGGTAAATCAAGGGTCATTGAAGTCATAATCATTTCAGTAGAAAAACCAGGTCTCGATTTTAAATGCAAATAGCAATCATATTCAATAAGGCAAGACGATCAGGATCAGTGAAAATGTCATTTTTGGCGTAATTACCCTTACTTTATGCATGGCCTTAACAAAGACGGTAATGACTCCAACTTATTGATAGTGTTTTATGTTCAGATAATGCCCGATGACTTTGTCATGCAGCTCCACCG
>NZ_JAVUPQ010000067.1:0-24185 GCF_032029835.1 Escherichia sp. AM3
ATGACAAACGCAACATTGCCTGATGCGCTACGCTTATCAGGCCTACACGTTCACTGCAATCTATTGGATTTGAAGGGGTTGTAGGCCGGATAAGGCGTTCACGCCGCATCCGGCATGAACAAAGCCTACGTTGTCTACAATATGAAAATGACGCCTTTTACAGCGCCATTTGAAACTGATGACAAACGCAACATTGCCTGATGCGCTACGCTTATCAGGCCTACACGTTCACTGCAATCTATTGGATTTGAAGGGTTTTCATGCCGGATAAGGCGTTCACGCCGCATCCGGCATGAACAAAGCCTACGTTGTCTACAATATGAAAATGGCGCCTTTTACAGCGCCATTTTCAGCTTAAAGTTCAAAAGAGATTATATCCCTTCTTCACTCTCTTTTTTCGCTTCTGCCTTCTCGATTTCACGATACCAGCGCGGATGGTGTTTCTTCGCCCAGCGACGACTTACCTTCCCTTCGATCATCCCTTTAATCGATCCTTTCACCCAAAATGCCATATACATATGGATCAGGATGGCGTGGATCAGGATGATGCCGGCAGCCGCGTGGATCAGCAGGCTGTAGCGAACAACCTGCATCGGGAAGTACTGCGCAAAGTACGGACGCCAGATAATCACCCCGGTCACCAGCAGCACGAAAATCATGCTCATGATCGACCAGAACATCATCTTTTGCCCGGCGTTGTACTTACCAACATCCGCCACTTTGTGCTCATTGCCTTTTAATACTTCGACAATGTTCAACAGCCACGGAATATCTTTCTTATCCGGGATGTTGTGATGCACAAAACGCACAAACATAAACATCAGTGCGACGAAAATCGCAATGCCGAAGAACGGGTGCAAAATGCGTCCCATCTGCGGCGTACCGAAGGTTTGCGTCAGCCATTGCAGCGTCGGGAAGAAGAACGAAATCCCGGACAGCGCCACCAGGAAGAAGCAAATCACCACGGTCCAGTGACAGGCGCGATCAATAAATTTGGTGCGCACAATCATTTTCGACTTACTCATGATGATCCTCCTCGTCATCGTCCACTTCCTTATTCGGGCCAATACCGATGTAGTGGAAAATCAACCCGGCAAAAGTGGCAATAAAGCCAGCCGCTGCCAGCGGTTTCAACGCGCCTTTCCACAGGCTTACCGAGGTGTCGATCTTCGGATCTTTCGGCAGACCGTGATACAGCTCCGGCTGATCGGCGTGATGCAGCACGTACATAACGTGCGTACCACCGACCCCTTCCGGGTTGTAGACGCCAGCATGTTCGTAACCACGCGCTTTCAGTTTCGCCACGCGCTGTTCCGCCAGCTCCAGCATCTCCTTCTTGGTGCCGAAGTGGATAGCCCCGGTCGGACAGGTTTTCACACAAGCCGGTTCCTGGCCGACGCTGACGCGATCGACGCAGAGCGTGCATTTATATACCCGGTTATCCTCTTTGTTGAGGCGCGGAATATTAAACGGACACCCGGCAATGCAGTAACCACAGCCGATGCAGTTTTCCGACTGGAAATCGACAATCCCGTTAGCGTACTGAATGATTGCACCAGCAGACGGGCACGCCTTAAGGCAGCCCGGATCTTCACAGTGCATACAGCCGTCTTTACGGATCAGCCACTCCAGCTTGCCGTTCTGTTCGGTTTCGCTAAAGCGCATCACCGTCCAGGACTTGGCGCTCAGATCGGCGGGGTTATCGTAAACCCCGACGCAGTGCCCCACTTCATCACGGATGTCGTTCCACTCCGAACACGCCACCTGACAGGCTTTACAACCGATACAGGTGGAAACGTCGATAAGTTTTGCGACTTCTGCTTTGTAATCACGCACCTGAGAAGGCGGCGTGATGGAGTTAGTTGCGGACCTTTTGATAATGTCCTGCGTTTCCATAGCCATCTGTTCGCCCCCTTACGCCTTCTCGATGTTGACTAAGAACGCTTTATATTCCGGCGTTTGCGAGTTTGCATCACCGACATTCGGCGTCAGAGTGTTAGCGATATAACCTTTACGCGCGACACCCTCAAAGCCCCAGTGGATTGGAATACCCACCGTTTCAACCTGCTGACCGTTTACATTCAGCGGCTTCAGACGGCGCGTTACCACTGCCACCGCGCGGATAAAGCCACGTTTGCTTGAGACAGTGACACGATCGCCATTATTAATGCCTTTCGCCGCCGCCAGCGTTTCGCTGATTTCCACAAACTGTTCCGGCTGAGCAATTGCGTTGAGCAATGCGTGCTTGGTCCAGGTGTGGAAGTGCTCGGTCAGACGATAGGTCGTACCCACATACGGGAACTGCTCTTTTTTACCCATCCGCAGCGCGTCTTGTTCATACAGACGAACAACCGGGTTAGACACCACGTTCGGATGCAGCGGGTTAGTGCCCAGCGGCGTTTCAATCGGCTCGTAGTGTTCCGGGAACGGACCTTCCGCCATTTTGTTGATGGCAAACAGGCGTCCCATCCCTTCCGGCTGCATGATAAACGGCCCGGTTGGCGTACCCGGTGCGGCATTGCCGAAGTCAGGAATATCGTTACCCGTCCACTTGCTGCCGTTCCACTGGATCAGCATCCGTTTCGGATCCCACGGTTTACCGTTGATATCCGCCGAAGCACGGTTGTACAGCACGCGACGGTTGAGCGGCCACGCCCAGGCCCATCCAAGCGTATTCCCCAGACCGGACGGGTCGGAGTTATCGCGGTTAGCCATCTGGTTGCCCTGCTCTGTCCAGCTACCGGTGTAGATCCAGCAAGAAGATGCGGTTGTACCGTCATCACGCAGATGCGCAAAGCTACTCAGCAACTGACCTTTCTTCGCAATCAGCACGCCATTTGCGTCATAGAGATCTTCCAGCGCATAGCCGTTGTTCTCTTTTGCCACTTCGTCAGATTGCGGTTCGTGCGGCTGCTTGTAGTTCCAGCTCATCTTCATCAGCGGTTCTACGCCTTTACCACCTTCGGCCTGGTACAGCTCGCGCAGATGATGGTAGATACCCGCCAGAATTTCGCCGTCGTTACGCGCTTCGCCCGGCGCGTCCTGACCTTTCCAGTGCCACTGCAACCAGCGACCGGAGTTAGCGATAGAACCATCTTCTTCGGCAAAGCAGGTCGAAGGCAGACGGAATACTTCAGTCTGAATAGACGCCGGATCGACATCGTTCGACTCGCCGTGGTTCTGCCAGAAGGTAGAGGTTTCAGTCACCAGCGGATCGATAACCACCATGTACTTCAGTTTGCTCAGGCAGCTCACCACTTTGTTTTTATCCGGGAAGGACGCAACCGGGTTAAAGCCCTGGCAGAAATAACCGGTGACTTTGCCTTCGTCCATCATGTTGAAATACTTGATGACGTCGTAGGTCTGGTCCCACTTCGGCAGCCAGTCATAGCCCCAGTTGTTCTCTTTCTGCGCGGCATCGCCATAGAAAGATTTCATCAGGCTAACGAAGAACTTCGGATAGTTGCTCCAGTAGTTCACCTGATCAGCCAGCGTCGCTTTAGGCGTGTTCGCTTCCAGATACGACTGCAAATCAACCTGTTTTTCTGACGGCAGCGTCAGATAACCTGGCAGGCTGGTAGAGAGCAGACCTAAGTCAGTCAGACCCTGAATGTTGGAGTGACCACGCAATGCGTTCACACCGCCACCGGCCATACCCATGTTACCGAGCAGCAACTGGATCATCGCCATAGTACGGATGTTCTGCGCACCCACGGTGTGCTGCGTCCAGCCCAGCGCGTACAGGAAGGTGGTTGTGCGATCCGGTGCGCTGGTGGAGGCCAGCACTTCACACACTTTCAGGAAGTCGGCTTTTGGCGTACCACAGATGTTTTCAACAACGTCCGGCGTGTAGCGGGAAACGTGCGCTTTCAGCAGGTTCCACACACAGCGCGGATGAGTCAGTGTTTCATCGCGTTTCGCATAGCCGTTTTCATCGAACTGATAGTTCCAGGACGATTTATCGTATTGCCGTTTTTCAGCGTCGTAGCCGCTGAACAGACCGTCTTCGAAAGCAAAATCATCACGCACCAGCAAGCTGGCGTTGGTGTAATGCTTAACGTATTCGGCGTTGATTTTGTTGTTTTCGATCAGGTAGCGCAAAACGCCAGACAGGAACGTAATGTCCGTACCGGAACGAATAGGTGCGTAAATATCCGCTACAGAAGCGGTACGCGTAAAACGGGGATCGACAACGATCAAGGTTGCATCGTTGTTGTTTTTCGCTTCCATCGCCCAGCGGAAACCGACGGGATGCGCTTCAGCAGCGTTACCGCCCATTACCATTACGACGTTAGCGTTTTTGATATCCACCCAGTGGTTGGTCATCGCACCGCGACCAAATGTTGGAGCAAGACTTGCTACCGTTGGTCCGTGTCAGACGCGCGCCTGGTTGTCTACCGCCAGCATCCCGAGGGAGCGGGCAAATTTCTGGGTCAGCATCCCGGTTTCGTTGCTGGCACCGGAAGCACACAGCATACCGGTAGAAAGCCAACGGTTTACCGTTACGCCCTGCTCGTTCTTTTCAATAAAGTTAGCGTCACGGTCAGCTTTCATCAGCTTCGCAATACGGGAGAATGCTTCTTCCCAGCTAATGCGCTGCCATTTGTCAGAACCTGGCGCACGATATTCCGGGTAGCGCAGACGGTTTTCGCTGTTGACGTAATCCAGCAAACCGGCCCCTTTCGGGCACAGCGCACCACGGCTTACCGGATGATCCGGATCACCTTCAATGTGATAAATCGCTTCTCTGGCGTTTTTCGCGCCATCACCCAGGCTATACATCAATAGCCCGCAACCTACGGAACAGTATGTGCAGGTGTTACGGATCTCTTTAGCGCGTAATAATTTGTAGTTTCGCGCCTGAGCCAGTGCTTGCTTCGGGGCAAAGCCCAATGCCGCTACTGTTGTTCCAGCCATACCGCCCGCGCAGATTTTAAAAAATTGTCTGCGACTGACGTCCATTGCTTTCCTCTTTTTTCAGGGGTATTACTGCGCGAGGAAACTAACAGTAAAATTCTGAATCTTTTTGCGCGAAATCAAAAAGAACACGTGTTTGCCACAAAATAATCCGCCTGCGCAAATTGACCTACCTCAATAGCGGTAGAAAAACGCACCACTGCCTGACAGGCCAGTTAAAAAAATGCTATAAAATTCAGCTTAATTTTTAACGGCAAGAGAGACAAAACAGCGAGCATGACACGACAAAAAGCAACGCTCATAGGGCTAATAGCGATCGTCCTGTGGAGCACGATGGTAGGATTGATTCGCGGTGTCAGTGAGGGGCTCGGCCCGGTCGGCGGCGCAGCTGCTATCTATTCATTAAGCGGGCTGCTGTTAATCTTCACGGTTGGATTTCCGCGTATTCGGCAAATCCCGAAAGGCTATTTACTCGCCGGGAGTCTGTTATTCGTCAGCTATGAAATCTGTCTGGCGCTTTCCTTAGGGTATGCGGCGACCCGTCATCAGGCGATTGAAGTGGGTATGGTGAACTATCTGTGGCCCAGCCTGACAATTCTCTTTGCCATTCTGTTTAATGGTCAGAAAACCAACTGGCTGATTGTACCTGGATTATTATTAGCCCTCGTCGGCGTCTGCTGGGTGTTAGGCGGTGACAATGGGTTACATTATGATGAAATCATCAATAATATCACCACCAGCCCATTGAGTTATTTCCTGGCGTTCATTGGTGCGTTTATCTGGGCAGCCTACTGCACAGTAACGAATAAATACGCCCGCGGATTTAATGGAATTACCGTTTTTGTCCTGCTAACGGGAGCAAGTCTGTGGGTTTACTATTTTCTCACGCCACAACCAGAAATGGTATTTAGCACACCCGTCATGATTAAACTCATCTCTGCGGCATTTACCTTAGGATTTGCTTATGCTGCATGGAATGTCGGTATATTGCATGGTAACGTCACCATAATAGCGGTAGGTTCGTATTTTACGCCCGTACTTTCCTCAGCGCTTGCAGCCGTGCTGCTCAGCGCCCCGCTGTCGTTCTCGTTCTGGCAAGGCGCGCTAATGGTCTGCGGCGGTTCCCTGCTCTGCTGGCTGGCGACACGTCGTGGTTAAAATAATTGCCGGGTCTACGGCCTGGCAGTTAATCAGATAAATTCCGACAATATTAAAAAATAAATTTCGAATACCAGTAATTCACCTTATATCTCATTTCGACTTCGATCACATATCGATAAATAATATTATTTCATCTATTTTTCTCATTGTTTTTAATCACCATTCTAATTTAAAAACAGTATGTCATTTATAAATGACGCCGTTTAAAATTCGTTTAGAAAATACGTTTAACGATAATTAAAAGGATTCTGTTAAATGAAATTAAAAATAGTTGCGGTGGTTGTAACTGGTTTGTTAGCTGCGAACGTAGCACACGCTGCCGAAGTCTATAACAAGGATGGTAATAAACTCGACCTTTATGGCAAGGTTACCGCTCTACGTTATTTTACTGATGATAAGCGTGACGATGGTGATAAAACTTATGCCCGTCTCGGCTTTAAAGGAGAAACGCAAATCAATGATCAAATGATTGGTTTTGGTCACTGGGAATATGATTTTAAAGGCTATAACGATGAAGCCAACGGCTCGCGCGGCAAGAATCTCTGATTGAGTTAAGTGCCCATCACAATATGATCACTGACCTTATATCACACAATCATCCCAGGATGAAAACAATCACTTTAAACGACAACCATATTGCACATTTAAACGCCAAAAACACTACAAAACTGGAATATTTAAACTTAAGCAATAACAATTTACTGCCAACCAATGACATTGATCAACTAATATCATCAAAACATCTTTGGCATGTATTAGTTAACGGCATCAACAATGATCCACTTGCACAAATGCAGTACTGGACTGCAGTAAGAAATATAATTGATGACACTAATGAAGTGACCATTGATTTATCAGGACTTAATTTAACCACTCAACCACCAGGGCTGCAAAACTTCACCTCTATCAATCTTGATAATAACCAACTCACACATTTTGATGCAACCAACTACGATAGACTCGTAAAGCTAAGTCTGAATAGTAATACTCTTGAGTCAATAAATTTTCCTCAAGGCAGAAATGTAAGTATTACACATATATCTATGAATAATAATGCTCTCAGAAATATTGATATAGATAGGCTTTCATCAGTTACTTATTTTAGTGCGGCACATAATCAACTAGAGTTTGTGCAATTAGAATCTTGCGAATGGCTGCAATACCTGAATCTCAGCCATAATCAATTAACTGATATTGTTGCAGGTAATAAAAATGAACTCTTACTGCTGGATCTATCCCATAATAAACTAACAAGTTTACACAATGACTTATTTCCCAACTTGAATACGTTACTTATTAACAACAATTTGCTTTCTGAAATTAAAATATTCTATAGCAACTTCTGCAATGTTCAGACATTAAACGCTGCTAACAACCAGTTGAAATATATAAATCTTGATTTCCTGACTTATCTTCCATCTATCAAAAGTTTAAGACTGGACAATAATAAAATAACCCACATTGATACTAATAATACATCCGATATTGGAACTTTATTCCCCATAATAAAACAGAGCAAAAACTTAAATTTTTTAAATGTTTCTGGGAAGAACAATTGCCCTACTATGCAGCTCATGTTATTTAATTTATTTTCCCCAGCACTTAAGCTTAATACTGGCCTGGCAATTCTTTCGCCTGGTGCATTTGAAGTTCACTCTGACGGAATAGATGTGGATAACGAATTGTTTCACTATCCTATTAAAAAAGCATATACCCCATATAATATACACACTTACAAGACAGAGGAAGTTGTAAACCAGAGGAATATAAAAGTTAAAAACATGACCTTAGATGAAATAAACAATACTTACTGTAATAACGATTATTACAATCAGGCAATAAGAGAGGAACCGATAGACCTTCTGGACAGATCGTTTTCCTCCAGTTCATGGCCTTTTTAGTGAATAAATCATCACTAATTCTATAAGTGTCTGGTCTTGTTGATAATATAGTTAATATGTAACCCTTTAGATTCACGATCTGAAGGGTTGAAACATGACATACGTTCAAAGATTAACCCCCGTTTGAAGGTTAGCTTGTTAGTTACATTTAGTAACACATATCTGGCTACTTAATCCCCATTCTGCCCCCGCGGTTACGCTTTCTTATCTATTCTTTCAATCAGCACTTCACCCAATTCATCCTTAATTCTAATAACTGGCTATTGCGCCTTACCTCCTGTTTTGTCTTTTTTCATTACCAATGTGTGCATGTGAGGAACAATATGGCACTGCAAAATGAGAAAAATAGTCGTTATCTTTTACGCGACTGGAAACCAGAAAATCCGGCCTTCTGGGAAAATAAAGGAAAACATATTGCTCGAAGAAACCTCTGGATATCAGTCAGTTGTCTACTTCTTGCCTTCTGTGTCTGGATGCTATTTAGCACAGTTACCGTTAATCTCAATAAAATCGGTTTTAATTTTACTACCGATCAACTCTTTTTATTAACCGCATTACCCTCCGTTTCTGGCGCATTATTGCGTGTTCCCTACTCCTTTATGGTGCCTATATTCGGTGGACGCCGATGGACGGTTTTTAGTACTGCAATCCTGATTATTCCTTGCGTCTGGCTCGGAATTGCCGTGCAAAATCCGAATACTCCTTTTGGGATATTTATCGTTATCGCTTTGCTATGCGGTTTTGCAGGTGCAAACTTTGCTTCGAGCATGGGCAATATCAGTTTCTTCTTTCCAAAAGCCAAACAAGGGAGCGCTCTTGGGATTAATGGCGGATTAGGAAACTTAGGTGTAAGTGTAATGCAGCTGGTTGCACCGCTGGTCATTTTTGTACCTGTATTTGCCTTTCTCGGCGTCAATGGCGTACCGCAGGCCGACGGTTCGGTGATGTCGCTGGCGAATGCCGCATGGATTTGGGTACCGCTACTGGCGATTGCCACGATCGCCGCATGGTCAGGGATGAATGATATCGCCAGTTCACGCGCCTCAATTGCCGACCAGCTCCCTGTCTTACAACGCCTGCATCTCTGGCTGCTGAGCCTGCTTTACCTTGCCACCTTCGGTTCGTTTATCGGTTTTTCTGCGGGTTTTGCCATGCTGGCAAAAACCCAGTTCCCGGATGTGAATATTCTGCGCCTGGCGTTCTTTGGCCCATTTATCGGTGCCATCGCGCGGTCGGTTGGTGGTGCTATTTCCGATAAGTTCGGCGGCGTGCGGGTGACGTTGATCAACTTTATTTTTATGGCGATTTTCAGTGCCCTGCTGTTCCTTACCTTACCGGGCACAGGCTCCGGTAATTTCATCGCCTTTTACGCCGTATTTATGGGGCTGTTTCTGACTGCGGGTCTGGGAAGTGGTTCTACTTTCCAGATGATCGCCGTCATCTTTCGCCAGATAACCATTTATCGGGTAAAGATGAAAGGCGGTAGTGATGAGCAAGCTCAGAAAGAAGCCGTCACCGAAACGGCGGCGGCTCTGGGCTTTATCTCAGCCATTGGCGCAGTGGGCGGCTTTTTTATTCCGCAGGCGTTTGGCATGTCGCTCAATATGACCGGCTCTCCGGTCGGCGCGATGAAAGTGTTTTTAATCTTCTACATCGTTTGTGTGCTGCTGACCTGGCTGGTTTATGGTCGGCGGAAGTTCAGCCAAAAATAAGAGATCGATGCCTGATGTACAACCGTGTCGCATCCGACAAGGCATCAGATCCCAATTCATTCCTGGAGCAGGAGTCATGTCATGAGTAAACTTTTGGATCGCTTTCGCTACTTCAAACAAAAGGGCGAAACCTTTGCCGATGGTCACGGACAGGTGATGCATAGCAACCGCGACTGGGAGGACAGCTATCGCCAGCGTTGGCAGTTCGACAAAATCGTGCGTTCCACCCACGGTGTTAACTGTACAGGCTCCTGTAGCTGGAAAATCTACGTTAAAAATGGTCTGGTGACCTGGGAAATCCAACAGACCGACTACCCGCGCACTCGCCCTGACCTGCCCAATCATGAACCTCGCGGCTGCCCGCGTGGCGCAAGTTACTCCTGGTATCTTTACAGCGCTAACCGCCTGAAATACCCGCTCATTCGTAAACGACTGATTGAACTGTGGCGCGAAGCCCTCAAGCAACACAGCGATCCGGTACTGGCGTGGGCATCGATTATGAACGATCCGCAAAAGTGCCTGAGCTACAAACAAGTGCGTGGGCGCGGCGGGTTTATCCGCTCCAACTGGCAGGAACTAAACCAGCTGATTGCCGCCGCTAACGTCTGGACCATCAAAACCTACGGCCCGGATCGCGTTGCCGGTTTCTCGCCGATCCCGGCGATGTCGATGGTTTCTTACGCCGCCGGAACGCGTTATCTGTCGCTGCTTGGCGGCACCTGTTTAAGTTTCTACGACTGGTATTGCGACCTGCCGCCCGCCTCGCCGATGACCTGGGGCGAGCAAACCGACGTACCGGAATCTGCCGACTGGTATAACTCCAGCTACATCATCGCCTGGGGGTCTAACGTACCGCAGACACGTACGCCGGACGCCCACTTCTTTACCGAAGTACGCTACAAAGGCACTAAAACCATCGCCATTACCCCTGACTACTCTGAAGTGGCCAAATTGTGCGACCAGTGGCTGGCACCGAAACAAGGCACTGATAGCGCCCTGGCGATGGCAATGGGCCATGTGATTTTAAAAGAGTTTCATCTCGATAATCCCAGCGACTACTTTATCAACTACTGCCGCCGCTACAGCGACATGCCGATGCTGGTAATGCTGGAGCCTCGCGACGATGGTAGCTACGTTCCCGGGCGCATGATCCGCGCATCTGACCTGGTGGATGGACTGGGCGAAAGCAACAATCCGCAGTGGAAAACCGTAGCAGTTAATACCGCAGGTGAATTGGTAGTGCCGAACGGTTCGATTGGTTTCCGCTGGGGAGAAAAAGGCAAATGGAATCTGGAATCCATTGCCGCCGGTACGGAAACCGAATTGTCGTTAACCCTGCTCGGTCAACATGACGCTGTTGCAGGCGTGGCCTTCCCCTACTTTGGCGGCATTGAAAATCCGCATTTTCGCAGCGTAAAACACAATCCGGTGCTGGTGCGCCAATTGCCCGTTAAAAACCTGACGTTAGTCGATGGCAACACCTGTCCGGTGGTCAGCGTTTATGATTTGGTACTGGCGAATTACGGCCTCGATCGCGGGCTGGAAGATGAAAACAGTGCGAAAGATTACGCTGAAATCAAACCGTACACCCCAGCCTGGGGTGAGCAAATTACCGGCGTGCCGCGCCAGTATATTGAAACCATCGCTCGTGAATTTGCCGATACTGCCCATAAAACGCATGGGCGCTCAATGATTATCCTCGGTGCTGGCGTCAACCACTGGTATCACATGGATATGAACTACCGTGGGATGATCAATATGCTGATCTTCTGCGGTTGTGTCGGGCAAAGCGGCGGCGGCTGGGCGCATTATGTCGGTCAGGAAAAACTGCGCCCACAAACCGGCTGGTTGCCGCTGGCCTTTGCGCTCGACTGGAACCGCCCACCGCGCCAGATGAACAGTACCTCGTTTTTCTACAATCATTCCAGCCAATGGCGCTATGAAAAAGTCTCTGCGCAGGAGTTACTTTCACCGCTCGCCGATGCCAGTAAGTACAGCGGTCATCTGATTGATTTCAACGTTCGCGCCGAACGTATGGGCTGGCTGCCCTCTGCGCCGCAGCTGGGGCGTAACCCGCTCGGGATTAAAGCTGAAGCCGACAAAGCAGGATTATCCCCCACAGAATTTACCGCCCAGGCGCTGAAATCGGGCGATTTACGTATGGCCTGCGAACAACCAGATAGCGGCAGCAATCATCCGCGTAATTTGTTTGTCTGGCGTTCTAACCTGCTTGGCTCCTCCGGCAAAGGCCACGAGTATATGCAGAAGTATCTGCTGGGGACCGAAAGCGGGATTCAGGGCGAGGAACTCGGTGCCAGCGACGGGATCAAACCGGAAGAAGTCGAGTGGCAAACTGCGGCGATTGAAGGCAAGCTCGACCTGCTGGTGACGCTCGACTTCCGCATGTCCAGCACCTGCCTGTTCTCCGATATTGTTCTGCCTACCGCCACCTGGTACGAAAAAGACGATATGAATACCTCGGATATGCATCCGTTTATTCATCCACTTTCTGCGGCAGTCGATCCGGCCTGGGAGTCACGCAGCGACTGGGAAATCTACAAAGGTATTGCCAAAGCATTTTCGCAAGTGTGCGTGGGTCATCTTGGCAAAGAAACCGACGTGGTATTACAACCACTGCTGCACGACTCTCCGGCAGAGCTCTCACAGCCGTGTGAAGTCCTCGACTGGCGCAAAGGCGAATGCGATCTGATTCCAGGTAAAACCGCACCCAATATTGTGGCGGTGGAGCGCGACTACCCTGCTACCTATGAACGCTTTACCTCGCTCGGGCCATTGATGGACAAACTTGGCAACGGCGGTAAAGGGATTTCGTGGAATACGCAGGATGAAATCGATTTCCTCGGTAAACTCAATTACACCAAGCGTGATGGCCCAGCGCAGGGGCGTCCGCTGATTGACACCGCCATTGACGCTTCAGAAGTGATTCTGGCACTGGCACCAGAAACAAACGGTCATGTTGCAGTTAAAGCGTGGCAGGCGCTGGGCGAGATCACCGGACGCGAACATACCCATCTGGCGCTGCACAAAGAGGACGAGAAGATTCGCTTTCGCGATATTCAGGCGCAGCCACGTAAAATTATCTCCAGCCCCACATGGTCTGGTCTGGAAAGCGATCACGTCTCCTATAACGCGGGATACACCAACGTTCATGAGTTAATTCCGTGGCGCACGCTGTCGGGACGCCAGCAGCTCTATCAGGATCATCCGTGGATGCGTGCTTTTGGTGAAAGCCTGGTGGCTTATCGCCCGCCTATCGACACCCGTAGCGTCAGTGAGATGCGCCAGATACCGCCAAACGACTTCCCGGAAAAAGCACTTAACTTCCTGACGCCGCACCAGAAATGGGGCATTCACTCAACCTACAGTGAAAACCTGCTAATGCTGACGCTCTCTCGCGGTGGACCGATTGTCTGGATCAGCGAAACCGATGCCCGAGAACTGACCATTGTCGATAACGACTGGGTGGAAGTGTTTAACGCCAATGGCGCGCTGACGGCCCGCGCGGTGGTCAGCCAACGTGTACCGCCGGGTATGACCATGATGTATCACGCTCAGGAACGCATTATGAATATTCCTGGTTCGGAAGTAACTGGCATGCGCGGCGGTATTCATAACTCGGTTACCCGCGTTTGCCCGAAACCAACGCATATGATTGGCGGTTACGCGCAGCTGGCCTGGGGCTTTAACTACTACGGCACCGTCGGATCGAACCGCGATGAGTTCATCATGATCCGCAAGATGAAGAACGTTAACTGGCTGGATGATGAAGATCGCGATCAGGTACAGGAGGCGAAAAAATGAAAATACGTTCGCAAGTCGGCATGGTGCTTAACCTCGACAAATGTATCGGCTGCCATACCTGTTCGGTGACCTGTAAAAACGTCTGGACCGGACGCGAAGGCATGGAGTACGCATGGTTTAACAACGTCGAAACCAAACCGGGCATTGGTTATCCGAAAAACTGGGAAGATCAGGAAGAGTGGCAAGGCGGCTGGGTCCGCGATGTGAATGGCAAGATACGCCCGCGTCTGGGTAGCAAGATGGGCGTAATAACCAAAATCTTCGCCAACCCGGTGGTGCCGCAGATTGATGATTACTACGAACCTTTCACCTTCGACTACGAACATTTGCATAGCGCACCGGAAGGCAAACATATCCCTACTGCTCGCCCGCGTTCGCTGATTGACGGTAAGCGGATGGACAAAGTGATCTGGGGGCCAAACTGGGAAGAACTGCTGGGCGGCGAGTTTGAAAAACGTGCCCGCGACCGCAACTTCGAGGCCATGCAAAAGGAGATGTACGGGCAGTTTGAAAACACCTTCATGATGTACCTGCCGCGCCTGTGCGAACACTGCCTCAATCCCAGTTGCGTGGCGACCTGCCCAAGCGGCGCTATCTACAAACGCGAAGAAGACGGCATTGTGCTGATTGATCAGGATAAATGCCGTGGCTGGCGTTTGTGCATTAGCGGTTGTCCGTACAAAAAAATCTACTTCAACTGGAAAAGCGGCAAGTCAGAAAAATGTATCTTCTGTTATCCGCGAATTGAGTCAGGCCAACCCACCGTGTGCTCAGAAACCTGCGTGGGTCGCATCCGGTATCTGGGCGTGCTGCTTTACGACGCCGACCGCATTGAGGAAGCGGCGAGCACCGAGCGCGAAGTTGACCTCTATGAACGTCAGTGCGAAGTGTTCCTCGATCCACACGATCCCTCAGTGATCGAGGAAGCCCTGAAACAAGGTATTCCACAAAACGTGATTGAAGCTGCCCAGCGTTCGCCTGTCTACAAAATGGCGATGGACTGGAAACTGGCGCTACCGCTGCACCCTGAATATCGCACCCTGCCAATGGTCTGGTACGTTCCTCCGCTGTCGCCGATTCAGTCCTACGCAGATGCGGGCGGTTTGCCGAAAAGCGAAGGCGTGCTGCCCGCCATCGAAAGCCTGCGTATTCCGGTGCAATATCTCGCCAATATGTTGAGTGCCGGCGATACCGGTCCGGTACTGCGGGCGCTGAAACGGATGATGGCGATGCGCCACTATATGCGTTCACAAACCGTGGAAGGCGTTACTGATACTCGTGCCATCGACGAAGTAGGCCTGAGCGTCGCCCAAGTCGAAGAGATGTATCGTTACCTCGCCATTGCCAACTATGAAGATCGTTTTGTCATCCCGACGAGCCATCGGGAAATGGCGGGCGATGCCTTCGCAGAACGCAACGGCTGCGGTTTTACCTTTGGCGACGGTTGTCACGGCTCGGACAGCAAATTCAACCTGTTCAACAGTAGCCGTATCGATGCCATCAACATCACCGAAGTGCGCGACAAAGCGGAGGGCGAATAATGCAGATCCTCAAAGTGATCGGCCTGTTGATGGAGTATCCGGACGAGCTGTTGTGGGAATGCAAGGAGGACGCGCTGGCGTTGATCCGCCGCGACGCGCCGATGCTTACGGATTTCACCCACAACCTGCTTAACGCGCCGCTGCTGGATAAACAGGCCGAATGGTGCGAAGTGTTTGACCGTGGACGTACCACATCGCTGCTGCTGTTCGAACATGTTCATGCCGAGTCCCGCGATCGCGGCCAGGCAATGGTGGACCTGCTGGCGGAGTATGAAAAGGTCGGCCTGCAACTGGATTGTCGGGAACTGCCCGATTATCTACCGCTGTATCTGGAGTATTTAAGCGTACTGCCTGACGATCAGGCGAAAGAAGGATTGCTCAATGTTGCGCCGATCCTCGCCCTGCTTGGCGGTCGCTTAAAACAACGCGAGGCACCGTGGTACGCGTTGTTTGATGCTCTGCTGCAACTGGCGGGAAGCTCCCTTTCAAGTGACAGTGTCACAAAACAAGTAAACAGCGAAGAGCGCGATGACACCCGCCAGGCGCTTGATGCAGTGTGGGAAGAGGAACAGGTGAAGTTTATTGAAGATAACGCCACGGCGTGTGACAGCTCGCCGCTTAATCAATATCAGCGACGCTTTAGCCAGGATGTCGCGCCGCAATATGTCGACATCAGTGCGGGAGGTGGGAAATGATTCAGTATCTGAACGTCTTTTTTTACGATATCTACCCGTACATTTGTGCGACGGTGTTTTTCCTCGGCAGCTGGCTGCGCTACGACTACGGGCAGTACACCTGGCGCGCCTCCTCAAGTCAAATGCTCGATAAACGCGGGATGGTGATATGGTCGAATCTGTTCCATATCGGCATTTTGGGGATTTTCTTCGGGCACTTGTTCGGCATGTTAACGCCGCACTGGATGTACGCGTGGTTTTTGCCAGTGGCAGCGAAACAACTCATGGCGATGGTGCTCGGCGGTATTTGCGGTGTGTTGACGTTGATTGGCGGCGCAGGACTGCTGTGGCGCAGGCTGACAAATCAGCGCGTGCGTGCCACTTCCACTACGCCGGATATCATCATCATGAGCATTTTGCTGATCCAGTGTCTGTTGGGGCTAAGTACCATACCGTTTTCAGCACAGTATCCTGATGGTAGCGAAATGATGAAGCTGGTGGGTTGGGCGCAAAGCATTGTCACTTTCCGTGGTGGATCGTCAGAGATGCTCAACGGCGTAGCGTTCGTCTTCCGCCTGCATCTGGTGTTGGGAATGACCATCTTCCTGCTCTTCCCGTTCACCCGACTGGTGCATGTGTGGAGCGCGCCGTTTGAGTACTTTACTCGTCGATATCAAATTGTGCGTTCGCGGCGATAATTTCACCCTGGCCGGATAGCCCTTCGCTCTCCGGCCACTTGCAGGCTATGATAGTTCTCCAGTCACAGGAGAACGTTAATGAAACCGCAGGTGTACCACGTCGATGCTTTTACCTCACAACCGTTTCGCGGCAATTCTGCCGGTGTTGTTTTCCCCGCCGATAATCTTAGCGAAGCGCAAATGCAGCTTATCGCCCGCGAGTTAGGCCATTCGGAAACTGCTTTTCTGCTGCACAGCGACGACAGCGATGTGCGCATCCGCTACTTTACGCCAACGGTTGAAGTGCCGATTTGCGGTCACGCGACAGTAGCTGCGCACTATGTACGTGCGAAGGTGTTAGGTTTAGGAAATTGCACGATCTGGCAAACATCGCTGGCAGGAAAACATCGCGTGACTATCGAAAAGCACAACGATGATTATCGTATTTCGCTGGAACAAGGTACGCCGGGCTTTGAACTGCCGCTGGAGGGTGAAGTACGCGCGGCGATTATCAACGCATTGCATCTTACTGAAGACGATATTCTGCCGGGTTTGCCGATCCAGGTCGCGACGACCGGGCATTCTAAAGTGATGATCCCATTGAAGCCGGAAGTGGATATCGACGCTCTTTCGCCTGACCTTAATGCGCTGACCGCTATCAGTAAACAGATTGGCTGCAATGGTTTCTTCCCGTTCCAGATCCGTCCAGGCAAAAACGAAACCGATGGTCGCATGTTCTCGCCTGCGATTGGTATTGTGGAAGATCCGGTGACTGGCAATGCCAATGGCCCGATGGGTGCATGGTTGGTACATCACAACGTATTGCCCCACGATGGCAAGGTGCTGCGTGTTAAAGGCCATCAGGGGCGCGCATTGGGGCGTGACGGCGTGATTGAAGTGACGGTGACAATTCGTGATAACCAACCGGAAAAAGTCACCATTTCTGGCGCGGCGGTGATTTTGTTTCATGCCGAATGGGCAATTAAACTCTGAAATCGTTGCCTGATGCGCTTCGCTTATCAGGTCTACAACCGAGCTAATGTATGCCGGATAAGGCGTTTACGCCGCATCCGGCAACCTGACATAAATTATTTTCCCGCCTCCGGGTGCGTATCAAACGCCGCCATCACCAGCGCTAACTCATCCACGGTAAAGCCATGTTTCGCATCATCCACGCCCAGACCAAACTGTTCTTGCATCACAGCATATAATGACGCCACATCCGGTAGATTTCGCTGCTCCACCGCGTGCCCATTTTCATAATGGGTAAAATGAAAATTGGTCAGTGTCAGCTTGCCGCCGTCCGGCAAATGGCGGCACATCAGCAAATGATGGCGAAAATGCGACTGCGGCCAGTGCGCCGACCAGAAATTGCCCATCACATAATCGCTTTGTTGCTGCTCGCAGAGATCAAAACGGTACATCGACTGCCAGTGCTGATGATGATTAAACTGCAACACCCAATCATCACCCTCCTGCAACAACCGATACTCTCCGTGTGGCGTGGTCTGCACGAGATCGGGAACTAAACGAATCGGCGCGGTTAGCGTCTGCCCACCGAAACCGACATCAGCAATCCATTTTTCCTCTTCCAGTTCCACCAACAGCAAACGATGGGTGCGCGGCGGTAATGCTGGCGGATTTGATAACACTACGCGCCCTAACAAGCTGCGAACGTTAAACCCCAGCTCGCGTAACACCCGCTCAAACACGCCATTCTGCTCAAAACAGTAACCGCCACGACGGGCTATCACCAGTTTCTCTTCCAGCGATTGATTATCAAGCTGTATTTCCCTCGGCAGCAAAACGTCGAGGTTTTCAAACGGAATGGTGCAATTGTGTTTCAGGTGCAATGCACGAAGCGTATCAATATTGACCGCAGCAGCTCCCGACCAGTTAATACGGGCAAAATAGTGATTCAGAATGGGCGTCATCAGGCGTTTCCCTTAGTGGTTTTCTCAACTTATAACCTGGAATAGACGCCGCACCGGCTATTTTGTGCGATCGCGTACATGCATCACGTTCGCAAATCGCCAATCCCGTTAATTTCGTTACTTATTGCGTTACGGACTACGCTTAAAAAAACCTTCTTCGCGAGGCGATACCATGAGCCGATTCATCCCCATAGAATTACACCATGCCAGCCGTCTGTTAAATCATGGCCCAACGGTCTTGATCACCAGTTTCGATGAGCAATCCCAGCGGCGTAACATTATGGCTTCAGCCTGGTCAATGCCGGTGGAGTTTGAACCTCCACGCGTGGCGATTGTGGTAGATAAATCGACATGGACCAGGGAGTTGATTGAACATAACGGTAAATTTGGCATCGTTATCCCGGGCGTTGCAGCAACTAACTGGACGTGGGCGGTGGGAAGTGTGTCGGGGCGTGATGAAGATAAATTTAATTGCTATGGCATTCCGGTTGTGAAAGGTCCGGTGCTTGGTTTGCCACTTGTTGAAGAGAAATGCCTGGCGTGGATGGAGTGCCGCCTGCTACCTGCGACTTCTGCGCAACAAAAATACGACACGCTGTTTGGCGAGGTGGTATCAGCAGCGGCAGACGCACGGGTATTTGTCGAAGGCCGCTGGCAGTTTGATGATGATAAGCTCAATACGTTGCATCATTTAGGTGCTGGCACGTTTGTTACCAGCGGCAAGCGAGTTACGGCGGGTTAAGCATTACATGCTGTAACCAGGTTTCTTTATCAAAGCCTCCATTTGGGGCGCGATTTCGGCATCCCAGATAGCTTGCCAAGATTCTGGTTGAATCTGCTGTAGAGCAATGCTTATCGAACTGTCTTTACTGTTCAGATGGCGAATAATAACGTCGGTAATATCTGCAGCAAGTGCTGCTTTTTGTTGTTCGTCCAGTTCACGCGGAAAACATTTAATGTCGATGTGCGGCATGATTGTGCTCCTTTTGAAAGATGTCAGTAAAATTAACACACATTGTGAATTTTCAGTCCTTTCCATTCAAACGTGAAATCAATAAGTTCATCAGGGACATCGCAAACAATATGAATACGGATTTCTTCTCTGCCGTGACTCTTTTCACAAATTGCGTAACTGTCATGCTCTGGATTATTTAATTCTTTCAGCGGAAATTTTTCCTCAAAGGCTTTATTTAGCCACCCCTGGTTTCCTTTCACCGCGAATAAATAATCACCTCCCTGTTTTTGTATCTTCTCTGCTATATCTTTCTGGCAACCCATCGCATCAGTTGTGATGATTTTTCCTTTAATATCCAGCATGTTAAGAAGTTCTGGGATAGCTGTAATCTCATTAGATTTATCATCCGTCTTGATCTGTCCGATGACCAGACTGTGCATTGTTGAGAACGCACTAATGACATGAATCGCTCCCCTGCGGCGACTCTTATCATAAGAATGCCGGAGCGTTTTTCCATCAATTGCAATGACGTCTTTATCATCTGAAGAATGACAATCACGCATCCAGTTAATAAAGCACTCATGAAATTTTGTAGGGCTGATACAGGATACAACTCTGGCAATGGTATCGTGAACAGGAATACCATTTTCAAAATCACCATATTGCTTCAAAAAATCGAGATGTGTTTCCCCAAAATCCTCTATATCTTCCCAACCTTCTGTACCCGAAATAACGGCACAAATAGTCAACAGTAGAATATCCGATAACTTATGTTCCATTTTCCAGGCTTGTCTGTAATCGGGGATAATAGAAATATGTTCCATCAATTTTTTAAGTTCCATTTTGTTCTCCTTAATTATGTAAGGAGTATTTGATCATGTATAAGCAATAAAAAATAGCTTTAGGTAATGAGGAATATCTCAATTTTTAAACATAAAATGCGAATTATTTAGTACAAAAAGTGTACTTCTAGTGAGTAGGCCACCGGAACCTCCCCGACAGCCTCTCGCAGAACCGTACGTGAAACTCTCGCTTCATACGGCTCCTGTCAGGCAAACGCGCTTCCTGGTCCTGCTTTCCAGTGGGCAAATAGCTCCAGCTTCTCTTTCGACAGTCTTTCCATTAACTGACACGCCTTCGTCTTTTTATACCGCAGGGTCTTGTATTTCTTTCTCGCCCACGCAATCAGCGTCAGATTAATATATCTGCATACTTTCTTCATCGCTGACTTGTAGTATTTCGCGTAATAATTCAGCCACCCCGATATCATCGGATTCAGCCTTTTCGCAATATCTTCAAGACTCATTTCCACCCTGCGTCTGAGCCGCAGTTTCCTGAGTTTTCCGATCATGTCTTTCTGCGCACTGTTACTCACCGCCAGACTGAAACTCGTAAAGAGATTTCCCCTTCGCTGATTACGTGCTCTTCGCGCTCTGAACGTATACCCCAGAAAATTAAACTGCACTGTTTCGTGGTTCGCCTGTCGTTCGCTGTCTTTGCAGTAAACTATTTTCGTTTTCTCCGGATGTAATTCCAGTCCACATTCCTGAAAAGGTTTTGCCAGTTTATTCAGTAATTCCTCTGCTTGTTGTTTACTGCCACAATGAATTAATCCATCATCTGCATAACGACACCAGGGAATTTCCGGATAAAGTAACGACAGCCATTTATCAAACACATAGTGCAGAAATAAATTCGCCAGTACCGGACTGATGACTCCACCCTGTGGCGTACCTTTATTTCTTTCCTTTAGTGTTCCATCCGGCATCTGCACCGGCGCTGTCAGCCACCTGCGAATAGACAGTCTTACCCATTTATCCGCACAATGTTTATCCACTGCCCTGAGTAATAAATCGTGGGGGATATTATCGAATAAACCTTTAATATCAAACTCAAGATACCAGTCGTATTGCCAGCAACGTTTTCTGGTGACTGCTATTGCATCCAGCGCTGATTTTCCATGCCGGTATCCGTATGAATCATTCAGGAAATAACGCTCCACTAATGGTTCAAACGTTACCAGCACCGTCATCTGCGCTATTCGATCGCTTACTGTCGGTATTCCTAAAAGTCTTTTACTGCCATCCTTCTTCGGAATTTCCACCGCACGCACTGGCGGCGGCATCCAGCTTCCCGACGATAACCGGTTCCAGATTTTGTACAGATTTCCTTTCAGATCCCGCTCAAAATCTTTCAGCGTCTGGTTATCCACTCCGGCAGCTCCGGCATTCGCCTTTACCCGCCGGTACGCTTCCACCACATGCAATTTACTGACCTGAAACGGTTTTGTCTGTTCACCCGCAGCCTCCTCCTGTTTACAGTTGGGCTGTGATGCAGACTGCCCGACGCTGCCCCTTCGCTCCACGTTCATTACAAACGCTTCCTCACTACTACGAACAGCTCTGCCCCGGTTTCGCACATCGATACTCTCATACTCATAATTTCGGTTATTTGTATTTCTCTCTTGACATTGCGACGACCGGTTCCCGTAGTTCCTGCAAAGAGCCTGATACAGCGTCATGCCTGCTATACGCCGGACACCTTTCACGCAGCATTCGGAATTCACCCGTAAATTTATCCCGGCGGTATCATCATGCCTCCGGTTTTGATGCCTCTTAGGACTAACGACGTTTCAACACAGGTTCGGGTTTACTCATCTCACTGTATCTCACACAGGATCAGATCGCGTCTGATCGTTCCCCCTGCACTCACTACCATGGCTCTTTACCACAGCAGCCGGGGTTGTTTGGGACCGACTTCCGACAGCAGATCCCGGTGGGCCTGCCACCATCTCTTCACAAGCTTATGCTTATTACATGCAAAATGTCCCGTTTTGCATCTTTGTGCCTACGGCACACCGTGATCTTCCCCTGATTCCTCCAGCCTTTTTATTTGGTTACTCTAATGGTTTTATTAATTGTAAATTTTTAAATGACATGCTTAATAAGCCATCAGAAAAATAAAGGAAAAATTTATATATCCTTTTGTTTTTTATTTTCTTTATATACCCATTACTTATATTACCTGACTTGTGATTATCGATTAACTCAGCAGAATCCATAGCGAACACTAAATCATCTATATCAGAAAATTCAACTATCATTTTTTCCCTAATATTCTCACTTTTATAAATGTCAATAAATAACGTCATGTTAAAATGAGATTCTTTGAATGTCGTTTTTACTTCTAACAAAACCCCATCATGCCAGTCAATTGAACTCACAATGTCAAAATCGCTCATTATATGATCTCCATTATCCGTTTTAATCATGGAGTAACAACGTTTGCAGGTATTGACCACCAAAGAGGTGGTGCAAGTGAAGGTATAAATCGAATCACTCTATATATAACATACCCTGCGCCAATTGTAGCACCAGTTGCAAGAGCCGCATCAGTAGTTGATAGCCCGGAGGTTTTGCATGACAGATCTTTACTTGGTTCTGGCTCGAAACCATATTTTTTTGCACATTTCTTAATGCTATTTGGTGCTGATGAGTAATCCTCACCATGGGACATACCTCCAAATTCCCCCATTACACCACTCCCATTTTTACACTCCCAATGCAAATGTCTTCCGTCACCAACAGCATCGCCATCTATTCGGATTCGACAACCTTTACCACAGTCCTTCCATTTTCCTGAAGTATGAGCTAATCCCAATGGATCAATCCATTGCACAGGATTGTTCATAACATAACTGTACGGGTTTAATCCCCCCGCCAGCCCTATCGGGTCCTGGGTGATATATCGTCCCTGTCCCGGATTGTAGTACCGCTGCCAGTTGTAGTGCAGTTCGGATTCGTCGTCATACTGCTAGCCCGGATGGCGGAGCAGTTGCTCTAGTCACTCAGAATATTGTAATAGTGATATAGTGCAGTGCCGGTTTCAATATCCTAACGCTGGTCTTTTGCCTGTATTAACTGATTTAGCTGGTTTGCTACATATTAATGCCTTCAGATTTTCCCTTTCCTTGTCTGTGATACTGTCGCAAACCCTACTAGCCCATTCTACTTCACTCTTCTCCAGGCATTCAATTTTCTTATTGCTCATTGTTCTAATGTTTGGTGTTGCATCTCCATTTAATAACATCCATGTTTCATTTTTCTTCATAAAACATCTTCCATTATGTTCAAAGATATTAGGTGTGAATATATTATCAGAATCCCATGTTACGACTTGCTCGAGGGCTATATTATCTTGATAGTCCATGCCAGCATTATAATAATCGCAAGATATAATTATCATGGAAATAATTATCACTAATATCTTCCCAAGCATTTCCATTTACTTTACCTCTTGAAATTCAAATGGGAATCCAGTGAAAGGACCTTTAGGCATAAAATATCTTTGATATCCATATAACTCACCGAGCACTTGTAGGCTTATAGGCGCATTTGTATTCATAGAGGGGTTGCTAAACCCGCACGCCTCAAAAATCATGTTCGTCCGGCTAAAACAATTATTTGCAACAGGAAGAGGCCCGAGGTTAATAGTTTTTAGTTTTTTATTAAGGTCTATTGCCTTATTCATCATACATTGTTCTTCTTCATCTGTTGTATCTATTATCCAAATCCAGGTATCTCTGCGGGGTTGCATCTTTTTAAAATAATCAGAGACAGAGGCTCCCATCTCATCCCCAGTTCCCGAACTCATTAATCCATATCGATTTGCCGCCGCAGCATGCCCAAAAGGATTATCAGGAACGGGGCCGTTACCTATTATCATAGTACTAAGCCCTAATGGATCAACGTGTTGCACTGGATTCAGCGGATACGCATACAGACTCCATCCCCCCGCCAGCCCAATCGGGTCCTGGGTGATATACCGCCCCTGCAACGGATCGTAGTACCGGTGACGGTTATAGTACAGCCCCGACTCCTCATCATGCTGC
>NZ_JAVUPQ010000068.1:0-23850 GCF_032029835.1 Escherichia sp. AM3
CGGTGGAGCTGCATGACAAAGTCATCGGGCATTATCTGAACATAAAACACTATCAATAAGTTGGAGTCATTACCTAACTCCAGAAAGCAAAAAAACGTTGATGAGTGAACACCGTAACAATATTCAGGTAGCAATTGATGCTTTATATAGCCAACGTCGGCGTAAATCGCCGGGTGATGAAAGTGAAACACTTACCCGTAGAAATGACGCTATCTTCGGCAACCACGTATGGCAAACATTTGCGCAATACTTCCCGCCAGGACTTGAAAAACCGTCTGTGTAGAAAAAACCATAGCTATGGTGTTATCTGCCGACAACGCCATTCGGAGAAGCCGAATGACGTTGTCGGAGTAAGCGCTGGTTAAGGTGTGGGTTGTGCCTCTTTGGTTGAGGGTTGCGTCGTTGCTGACTTAACGGTCGGACGCGTCGCCGGAACATTGTCACACGGTTGCTCTTTCGGGCAGATCAAATCCAGCATTTTCAGCGTCACGCCATTGGTCCAGCCAAAGCCATCCTGTAATGGATATTCGCCACCGCCGCCCCCCGTTCCGGTGGTGCTGACATCATATTTTTCCACCAGCTTTTTCTCCCGGTCATAGGTGTGCTGAACATTGGTCAGGAAGTGCCAGCTAATGTCCATCGCCACCTCTTTTTGCCCGTAGTTTTGTAATCCTTCTGTCGCGACCCACTGTAACGGTGCCCAGCCATTTGGCGCATCCCATTGTTGCCCACTTTTCACCGACGTGGTGTTCAGGCCGCCGGGTTGCAGCAGATGTGTTTTCGTCGCCGTCGCCATTTTGTTGGCGCGATCTTTCGCTGCCGCATTGACGTACAGCGGGAACAGGGCGGCCGCGGTTAACTGATTGCGCACTTTATGACTTTTCAGGTCGTAATCGGCATACCAGCCTTGTTGATCGTTCCACAGGTATTTTTCGATCCCTTTTTGACGGGCATTTGCCAGCGTTTCGTACTGGTTTGCCATCGCGTTATCTCCGGCAGCTTTGCTGGCGCGGGCGAGGATTTTTTCCATTTTAAACATCAGGCTGTTCAGATCGACCGGTACGATGCTGGTGGTGCGTAAGGTATTTAACTGCTGCGGGTTGTCCATCCAGCGCGAGCTGAAATCCCAGCCAGACGCAGCGGCAGAGCGCAGGTCGCGGTAAATTTCAGTGGCAGGTCGATTCGGATTGCTTTTGGCGGTGGCAATATCTTCCACCCATGACTCTGGTCGTGGCGTATCGCGATCGTCCCAGTAGCGGTTGAGAAGGGTACCATCCTGAAGTTTTACAACGCGTTTTTCCTGTTGTCCGGCTTGCAGGTTTTCAACACCGTCCATCCAGTAAGCATATTCTTTTTGCATTTGCGGCAGGTATTGCTTCAACGCGGCATCGCCTTCATGCTGCGCCAGTAACTCTACCATCAGGGCAAAGAAGGGCGGTTGCGAGCGGCTTAAATAGTAACTGCGGTTGCCGTTGGGAATATGACCGTAAGTGTCTATTTCATGAGCAAAATTGGCCACCATATCCGCGACTTTATCCCAGTGACCGCTTTCGGCAAGTCCTAACATGGTGAAGTAACTGTCCCAGTAATATACCTCGCGAAAACGTCCGCCCGGCACGACATAAGGTTCCGGCAGCGGTAACAGAGAATCCCATTTTTCGGTGTTTTCGGTAGAACGCGTTAATACCGGCCAAAGTCCGTCAATATGTTCGCGCAGTGACTGTCCCTCTGGCGGAACATATTTCTCGCCCTCTTTCGGCAGGGTGAAATTGACGTTAACGAAATGGCGCAGATCAAATCCGCTCTGGTTTTGCTGCATCCGATAATCAGCAAGGATCATCAGCGGATCGCTGTTCGGCACGGCATCGGCAAAGGTTTTTTGGTCCGGAAAAAGTTTGGCGTTTTGCACATCATTAAACAGCGGCCCTAATAAAATATCAGGCGGCTGTGGTGTTACCGGTGTTTCTTCTGCCTGCACCGATAGCGCAGCGAAACACAAAAAGATGCAGGCTGGAATTAACGCCATTTTTTGCGGGCGAGAAGGTGCGGGGGATTTCATCAATCATTCTCCTTTGGCGAAACCGAATAAAACGGTATTCAAGTATCAGAAAACCTTAGTTCAGGATCGCACTAGCTGCATGATCGAAATCTCATTCTGCGAACTGTCAGGCATTTTAGAAAAGGGAATTAAAGGGATAAATAACGGCGAAATAGAGTGATCAAATAACGTCTGTTTATTAGCCAGCCAGCGGCGTTGGGTTCGTGATTAGCGAAGAAAAATCATCATAAATTGGTGAAAAATATAACAGGTATTTAAAAATCATTAGTGCTGGGTAAATTGCCGGATGACATCAGAACGATGCCATCCGAACGGTGGCTTAACCCTGACGGTTGAAACGTTGCGTTTTAACGTCCAGCGTTAGCGTTTCTTCTGGTTGTATCGCATACAGTTTCTCACCCTGCTGGCAAATCCAGCCAATCCCCAGTTCACGGGCGATTAGGGCGCTGTGGGATACCGGACTTCCGGCGCTAAGGCAGATACCTTTTACAACCGCCGGATCCAGTTGCAGTACTGTGGAAGGATAAATGTTCTCCGCCAGTAGAATAGTTGGCGAGTTAAACTGCGGGAGTTCTTCTTTCGTTTGGGTCAGGTGGACCAGGGTGCGATGCAGAAGATCGTCCACATCAATATAGCGAGCTTGTAGATATTCATCATCCAGTTGCTGGTATTGCTGGCTAAGTTCTTTAAGAACTTGCTGCCAGGCATATTCTGCCGTGCAATGTTCATGCTGAAGGAGTTCGCTTGCCGCCGCCAGCAGTTCCGGATCATCTAACAGTGTATGGTGACCAGAAAAGATTGCGGCAATATTGTCAAGCCCGCTGGCTTCTGCTTTCGCTGTTAACGTCATCAGATCTAATAACGTGAAGTCAATAGCCTGGCGTAATCGTTCTTGTTCTTCTTCCACGGTCAGGGTTGATTTTGCCTGTACCGTACATAAAACTGGTTGATAATAAAAGGCTTTACCCGAAACAGGCGGAACGGGACGCAGAGTAGGTGGAGCGACTTCCTCCGTTTCACCAAAGTTATCTTCAGCCAGCTGACGGAAAGCGATCAGTGCCTCTTCAGCTTCTGGCCCTTTCGCAATCAGGCGCAGCGTATCGTTATAGCGAACTTGTAGTAACGCAATCTGGTTAATACTCTCTGGTGTGACGCATTTGCCGTTTTTTTCCAGCAACATATCGGCATTAAATGTCGATAAGGTATAAACCAGCCGGGAGGCCGGACGTACATGCAGGCCGTTACGGTTTTTTATGACCACCGCCAGAGAACGGGCTTCTTCATCGTACGCAGGACATGTGTCAGAGATTTCAGTGTCGGAGGACGGTAAACCCAGTTGTTCACGTTTGGCTTCCAGCGCATGCATAGCGTCAAAGATAACTTTGTCGATATCCGCTCCCGAGGCCGCGCTGACCGTTGCTGCCAGTGTACCTTCGACCAACGGCGCAGCACACAAACGTACTTTTGCGGCGATCTCGGGAGCCAGCAATTCCAGCGCAGTTTCAGCACTCAATAATGCGCTACCCATATCCATCATGACCAGCACATGGTCGGCATCAGCAACAGATTCGATGGCCTCCATCACTTTGACGGCATCGGTACCAATGGGATTTTGTGGATCGTCAATTCCCGCGGCAATGGCGATTTTACAACTATCACTCATTAACATCTGACGGGCTAATTCACCGACACCTTCTCCCAGTCGGCTGCTATGTGAAACTATGACCAGGTTTACCATCACCAATTCCTTACTCTTTTGCGGCTAACGCCAACATTTGCATCATAAACATCACCGAGGTCGCGCCGGGATCCTGGTGACCAATACTGCGTTCACCGAGATAACTGGCGCGGCCTTTGCGGGCTTGCATCGTAATCGTACTTTGTGCAGCGGATTCGGCGATGCTACTGGCAGCTTCGAGCGCCGCCGGAACAGAGAGATTTTGCTCGCTGGACTGACGTAACGATTCCACCACCGGCACCCACACATCACACATGGTTTTATCGCCAGGTTCGGCTTTCCCGCGACTGATTACGCCGTCCGCGCCATCGCGGAACATCTGATAAAGCTCTTCCAGCGTCAGGCTTTGCCGTGCCTGGGTCGCCTGTGCGGCGCGGATAAAGAAGGTACCGAACAGCGGACCACTGGCACCACCGACGCTGGAAAGCAGCGTCATACCGGTATTCTTGAGAATGAAACCGATATCTTTATCTGCGATAGCAGGGAGTTTTTCCACTACTTTGCTAAAGCCTCGGTTCATATTTAGCCCGTGGTCAGCATCGCCAATTTCGCGATCCAGTCCGGTAAGATACTCGCTCTCGGTGCTGAAAATATCGCCACAACGAGTGAGCCAGTTAACAATTTGAGTTCTGCTCAGTGACATTGCTTTCTCCTTATTTACCCCAGTTAAGGGCCGGGGTGTGGACCGGGGCGTCCCAGAGTGCCAGCGTTTCGTCATCAACTTTCAGTAAGGTGATTGAGAAACCGGTCATATCCAGTGAGGTGCAGTACGCGCCAATTAAATTACGTTCGATAGTCAATCCCGCTTGCTGGCAACGTGTGGTCAGGCGGTTATAGACGCCGTACAGCTCAGAAAGCGGAGTTGCGCCAAGATTGTTAACCAGCGCAATCACCCGATCGCCAGACTGGAGCGGTTGTTTGGTTTGTTGTTCTTCCTGCCAACTGCCTTGTTGATAATCCCAGAAACGCAAAGTGCGATGGTATGAGCCATTTACCAGCAGGGTGTCGAACATTTCATCGACGGTTTGATCAAGGGAAGAGAAGGGGCGGCGGTCAATACCCGGCTCACCATGAATGCCGACTCCAAACTCCATCTCATTATCCGCCAGGGTAAAAGAAGGTTTGCCCGCGGCAGGAACGGTACAGGCACCGAGAGCGATACCTATTGAGTGGCCTTGATTATTCAACTTACGCCCCAGTTCCGCACAGGCGTCCAGTGAGTCGCCACGCTCCGCCGCAGCGCCTACGAGTTTTTCAATTAATACGGTGTTGGCAACGCCGCGCCGCCCGGCGGTATAAAGACTGTCTTTTACTGCAACGTCGTCATCAATGACCACAGTGGTCACTTTTACGCCGCTATCGTGCAGTAACTCGGTCGCTGTTTCAAAGTTAAGAATATCGCCGGTGTAATTTTTGATAATCAACAGTACACCTTCGCCGCCATCAACTTGCATGGCGCATTCAAAGATTTTATCGGGCGTCGGTGAGGTGAAAATTTCGCCCGGACAGGCCCCCGAAAGCATCCCCTGACCGATATAACCACAGTGCATCGGCTCGTGTCCGCTACCGCCACCCGACAGCAGGGCGACTTTTCCTGTAACGGGGGCATCAGCTCGGGTGACATACACCGGATCCTGATGCAGTGTCAGCGATGGATGCGCTTTCGCCAGTCCTGCCAGTTGTTCGTCCAGTACGTCTTGCACATCATTGATCAATTTTTTCATTATTTTGCTCCAGCAATTACGGTAGGGCATGGATGATGTTCAACGACACGGCGACCACTGACTGCCGATGAATCCATTGTGCATCAGGCAAGGGAAAAGAAAATTAGCCCAAATTATGTTTCATAGTGAAACATATGCTTTAATGAATGTTCCATATTGAAACTTTTACGTGTATTAATACTTAAAATTGCGAGCCGGAACACCTTTTGTCATAAGGGATGCGGGATATGAGTGGCGCTTTTAACAACGATGGTCGGGGCATATCTCCCTTAATTGCAACCTCCTGGGAGCGATGCAATAAGCTGATGAAACGGGAGACATGGAACGTACCACATCAGGCCCAGGGCGTGACATTTGCTTCTATTTATCGGCGTAAGAAAGCGATGCTGACGCTCGGGCAGGCTGCGCTGGAAGATGCCTGGGAATATATGGCACCGCGAGAGTGTGCGCTGTTTATCCTCGATGAAACCGCCTGCATTCTCAGCCGTAATGGCGATCCGCAAACCTTGCAGCAGCTAAGTGCACTGGGATTCAATGACGGCACGTATTGCGCCGAGGGAATTATTGGTACTTGTGCGCTATCGTTAGCGGCTATCTCTGGTCAGGCCGTGAAAACGATGGCCGATCAACATTTCAAACAGGCACTCTGGAACTGGGCCTTTTGTGCAACGCCGTTGTTTGACAGCAAGGGCCGATTGACGGGAACAATAGCGCTGGCGTGTCCGGTTGAGCAAACTACCGCAGCTGATTTGCCGTTGACGTTGGCAATCGCCCGCGAGGTCGGAAATTTACTGCTGACGGACAGTTTGCTCGCTGAAACTAACCGTCATTTAAATCAACTTAATGCCCTGTTAGAAAGTATGGATGATGGCGTGATTAGCTGGGATGAGCAGGGTAATTTGCAATTTATTAATGCCCAGGCGGCGCGGGTCTTGCGCCTTGACGCGACGGCAAGTCAGGGACGGGCAATCACTGAACTCTTAACGTTACCCGCCGTATTGCAACAAGCAATAAAACAGGCACATCCGCTCAAACACGTAGAAGCAACCTTTGAAAGCCAGCACCAGTTTATTGATGCGGTGATAACCCTTAAACCGATAATAGAAACGCAGGGAACCAGCTTTATTTTGTTGCTCCATCCTGTGGAACAGATGCGGCAGTTAATGACCAGTCAATTAGGAAAAGTCAGCCATACCTTCGCTCATATGCCACAGGACGATCCGCAAACCCGCCGCTTGATTCATTTTGGTCGCCAGGCGGCGCGCAGTAGCTTTCCTGTCCTGCTTTGTGGAGAAGAGGGCGTGGGCAAGGCACTGCTAAGTCAGGCAATGCATAATGAAAGCGAGCGTGCTGCAGGTCCTTATATCGCCGTCAATTGTGAGTTATATGGTGATGCTGCGCTGGCGGAAGAATTTATTGGTGGCGATCGCACGGACAATGAAAATGGCCGTCTGAGTCGGCTGGAACTGGCACACGGCGGCACGCTGTTTCTTGAAAAGATTGAATATCTGGCGGTGGAGTTACAGTCTGCTTTGCTTCAGGTTATCAAGCAGGGGGTTATCACGCGACTGGATGCGCGGCGTTTAATACCAATTGATGTCAAAGTGATTGCCACAACGACCGCGGACCTCGCAATGCTGGTGGAACAAAATCGTTTTAGTCGCCAGCTGTATTACGCGCTGCATGCATTTGAAATTACCATCCCGCCTCTGCGTATGCGGCGTGGCAGCATTCCGGCGCTGGTGAATAACAAATTACGCAGTCTTGAAAAACGCTTCTCTACGCGGCTGAAAATTGATGACGATGCCCTCGCTCGCCTGGTTTCTTGTGCATGGCCAGGCAACGATTTTGAACTTTACAGCGTCATCGAGAATCTTGCTCTGAGTAGTGATAACGGGCGCATTCGCGTCAGTGATTTGCCGGAACATCTGTTTACCGAGCAGGCGACAGATGATGTCAGCGCCACCCGCCTTTCCACCAGTCTGTCATTTGCGGAAGTTGAAAAAGAGGCAATTATTAACGCAGCCCAGGTCACAGGCGGTCGCATTCAGGAAATGTCGGCTTTACTTGGGATCGGCCGCACTACGCTGTGGCGGAAAATGAAGCAACATGGCATTGATGCAGGGCAGTTTAAGCGCCGGGTATGAAAGACAGAAACGATTTCTGATACATCAGAGTGATCTGTATTTCATTCCGGCGCACGCTAACAATTTTCAGCATCGTTTAAGGGCTTGTCTATCCCGCACTTAAAAGCTGAAGCGATATCCTCCGTTGACTTGCTTCTGATCAAAGAGGTTACCCTGCGTGTAATCCGCTTCGAGATAGAATGTGTGCTGTTTGTTATACTGTGCACTGACTCCCACGCCGTTATTCCAGCCATTACCTTTGAAACTGTACTTCTCCCGGGAGTTGTTCAACAGATATTCGGTATCCCCTGAAAACTCGCGGATAGCGCCAGTCTTCACATAGACATTCAGCTGGCTGTTGCCTGCGGTGATGTCATACCCCAGTATCATGCTGGCACGCCCCAGCAGCGATTCGTAGTGATTCAGATGTATATTGAGGCCATTACTCGCCTTCATAGTCATCTCATTCTGGTGGCTGTATGTAAGCTGGGTTTGCGGCTCTATATAGAACCCATAACCAGTAGGGGACAGGTTGAACCTCTGCCCGGCTTCCAGGGAGATGCTCATTCCATTCGCAGTGCCGTTGGCGTTAACGCCGTTGTTCTGACTGTCCAGTACGTGGAAACTATTTTTCTGGCGCGATGCTTTTATAACGAGATCGCTGTAAAAACCGTTTTGTGCCATGTAACTGGCGTACATTCCCATGTAGTCTGAACGTGCGGTACCGTCGCCTCCGCTATAGTCCGGCGATGCATGTGTTGAGCCAATATACAGACCGACATACAACGGCATTACATCAGAGAGACGTTTATCCCCACCAAACTGGATACCGCTGTAACCCATGTCAAAGCCGCTCAGTTTGCCACTGGCAAAGGAGTCCAGGCTTCCCCCATAACTGCGCAACCAGATATTACCGTCTTTACTCTGATTTCGCAGGTCACCCATCCGTTGCATCAGCGTACGGTTTTCAACATAGTTCAATAAGTAACCGACATTGAGATAATTGCCGCCAGCATCTGCGGTCGTGGTGGGTTTAGGCGTGGGAGCGGGTTCAGGCGTAGGATCGGGGTTGACTATGGGAGGCTGAGCGGGAGCTGGTGTGGGTTCAGGATTAGGAGTCGGTTCCGGAACTGTCCCGGAAGCGTAAAGCTCCCAGTTAGTGCCATTTTTACGCACATCGTACAGATATCCCCCCAACTCAACCTGAGAAGACGCGCTGAACGAGGCCGCGCCGTCAGTGGTTTTTACCACTGTCAGAACTTCATTTCCCGTTGTGGCCTCGCTGCCCTGGTTGCGGATAGCCAATACGTGATTACCAGCACTACTCCCGCTGATATTCAATAAATCCCCTTTATTATTAACGCCATTACCCTCGCCAACAACATCAGCACGCATAATAAAGGTACTGTTACCGCTCAGGTTCTCTACGTTTAATGTGGCAAATGTGCCGGCAGTTGACCCGTGGCTGGCAAAATCGACAGTTGAATGGCTCAGCGCCAGCGTGTCGAGATTAGAATTACTTGTTACGTTCCAGACGCTGTTATTCATTGCAACGTCCAGTTTTCCGCCATTGACATTATCGCTGAGGGAGGAACCTGTCCAAACCGACCCAGGGTGCATATCCAGATTGATTAGCCCACCTTTGGAAAGAACGCTACCGTTGATAAGCATACGACCCGAGGCGTTGATGCGGCTGGCGGCATAACCATCGTCATGTTGCGTTGCGATGGCCATCTGGTCGGGTGTACTCATATCAATGACCAGATCGCTCGTGAGGTCGATCTGGCTGTTGGTCATGGCATAAATTCCCCTGGCTCCTGCCGCGCCGGTGATAGCCAAACTGTCTCCGGTTATTCTACCGCCGCTGAGAGCCCACAAACCCAGCGCCAGACTGCCATTACGATCAACTGTAATATCGGTATTTTGCATGTTGACAACAGCCGTTGCCGTCTGGGCCGAGGCACCATAAGAACCGCCGGAAAAGATGCTGTTTCGTTGCGCTGCCGTGCCAGTAAAATTGATTATCGCGTCTGAACCACTGGTGACGAGGCCACCGCCCTGCGCGGAAGAAATATGGCTATCTGCACCGATAGTGGTTGTACCACCACGAACTTCGACGCCATTGGCCGCGGCTCCAGTTACATCAACAGTGAGTGCATTCGCGCTAACCTGGCCAAAGCTCCAGAGGCCGTGAGCATTATCGCCATTGGTTTTAATGGTACTGTTTGTTCCGAGATCGACAACAGAGTTTTTCTGTACGTTTATCCCCATGGCGCTGTAGCCCTGAACATCGATTGTCAGGTCTGTAGCCGTAAAACGCGCAGCACCATTGGCGTTATTGCCGTTGAGACCACCGATATAAACACCTGTACTTCCATCGGTCGTGATTTTACTTCCGCTTCCAAGATCGACACTGGTGCCATAGTCATTGATGGTTAGGCCTATACCGTTCGAGTTTTCAATGGTGAATTGAGTGGCTGTTAGTGTTGAGCTATGCCCAATAATGATGCCGTCATCGTTACTCTTAATGGTGCTGCCTGTGCCTAAGTCAGCATGGGTATAGTCACCAATTAAGTTAATGCCGATGGCAGAGGTTTGACCAACAACATCTACTGTGAGTCGGTTAGCTGTCAGGGAGCTGTTTTTGCCCTGAATAATGATTCCTTTTGCATATCCAGAGGCGTCGTTGACATTGACGGTGACATCATTACCCAGGTTGATATTGCCAGGCGTGTTTCCTGCTGGGGTCATTACACTATAGAGGTTTCCTGATGGATCGGCGGTATCTCCTGTAATTCTGTCACCATCATTAATAGTAATATTGGTGCCATATTGACTTCCTGTATCAGCAGCTATCAGCAGGGGGGAAAATATAATTGCATTCAAACCAATAGCGCCAAATTTTATCAGTTGAATTGAGGGCGAACGGATTTTTAATTCAGCGAGACGATCTGCTTTGGTATTCCCATTGTGTTGTTTGATGCCCATACCACTCCTATATAGTACCCAGACTATGGGTCTATGGATTTTGTCATTTTGTTTAAATCAATGAATAATATCCTCTTATCATCATGATATTTGTATGGTGCAATCATGATGAGCTTCTCAGAGAATAATTCTCTATTACCGGGCAAAATCAGGAACACAGGAATTAATATATATTTAACATCCCCCTTACAAAGGTGAGTTTATATCGAGTTATTCCCTAAGTTGTCGTTACTTATTCCAATTCGTTACTATAAATATGGCAAAAATATTACAACAAACAGCGGTTAAAAAATTTGGTGAAGATTTTTTGTAATAATCCTAATTAGTTATGGGAATTTCGCTTGATGTATCTGCATAACAAAAACAATATGCGCCATTTTTGCATTACTAATAAGAAAAAGCAAAAAACATCGATATTCATTTTTGGTCAATGGGTTTTCTGGCCTATCGTTGTTATTGTGCTACTGGTTATCATTTTCATCTTGCCAGCATATTGGAGCGTGATCAATTTTGATCAGCTGTGAAGGGGGCTGATGTGTAGTGATACAAAAACTTACGTTATATCACTGCTAATGAGATATCCGTCATCTGAACACTTATGTCTTTAATTATTCTCGTGGTTCACTATAGGCAATAAGCACAAAAGTGTAGGATGTTACAAGAATGATTAGGACTCGGTGAAATGAAAAATCCACGCAATTGCGTGGATTTTATATACTTTTGCGCTCTTCATGAGATTTAGCGAAACCTCATGAGACAATAAATTAATTAGACGTTGAAAAGGAAGTTCATCACATCGCCATCTTTCACGATGTAATCTTTACCTTCTGCACGCATTTTGCCTGCTTCTTTCGCGCCTTGTTCACCTTTGTAAGTGATGAAATCTTCAAACGAGATGGTTTGTGCACGGATAAAGCCTTTTTCAAAATCAGTATGGATTTTGCCCGCTGCCTGCGGCGCGGTTGCTCCAACCGGAATGGTCCATGCACGCACTTCTTTCACCCCAGCGGTGAAGTAAGTTTGCAGGTTCAGCAGTTTATAACCGGCACGGATCACACGGTTCAGGCCCGGCTCTTCCAGCCCAAGCTCCTGCATAAACTCGTCACGTTCTTCGTCGTCCAGTTCGGCAATGTCTGCTTCAACAGCAGCACAAACCGGAACCACAACAGAACCTTCTTTCGCCGCGATTTCACGCACCTGGTCAAGATATGGGTTGTTTTCAAAACCGTCTTCGTTGACGTTGGCGATGTACATTGTTGGTTTCAGCGTCAGGAAGCTCAGGTAACGAATAGCCGCTTTCTCTTCAGCGCTTAAATCCAGCGCGCGCAGCATACCTGCATTTTCCAACTGGGGCAGGCATTTTTCCAGGACCGCCAGCTCAGCTTTCGCGTCTTTATCGCCACCTTTGGCTTTCTTCTGTACGCGATGAATCGCACGTTCGCAGGTGTCGAGGTCTGCCAGCGCCAGTTCGGTGTTGATAACTTCAATATCGTCAGCCGGGTTAACTTTGCCGGAAACGTGAATGATGTTGTCATTTTCAAAGCAGCGAACAACGTGACCGATCGCTTCGGTTTCACGGATGTTGGTCAGGAACTGGTTACCCAGACCTTCGCCTTTCGATGCGCCTTTTACCAGACCGGCGATATCGACAAATTCCATGGTCGTGGGAAGCGTACGCTGCGGTTTTACGATTTCAGCCAGTTGATCCAGGCGAGGATCAGGCATTGGTACGACGCCTGTGTTCGGCTCAATGGTGCAGAATGGAAAGTTGGCCGCTTCAATACCGGCTTTGGTCAGCGCGTTGAACAGGGTAGATTTCCCGACGTTGGGCAAACCGACGATACCGCATTTGAATCCCATGATTTAAATCACCTTAATATCTTAATAATCAACCTGTTATTGCTAACAGATTGCAGAAATGGAAATAACTTTGCCTATTATACACGGCACTCGGCAAAAATGCCGCAGACAACGACTTATTGCGCTTTAAAGGCGTGCAATCGGTTCGTTGCTTTGGTCAAGCCATCTGTAAACCACATTTCAGTACAACGCGCCGCTTCGTCAATGGCTTCATCAATTAACTTCTGTTCACTAACAGGCGGTTTGCCTAACACAAAACCGACAACTTTATTTTTATCGCCCGGATGACCGATTCCGATGCGTAAACGGTGAAAGTTAGGGTTATTACCCAATTTACTGATGATGTCTTTCAGTCCATTGTGACCACCATGGCCACCGCCCAATTTAAATTTGGCGACGCCAGGAGGCAGATCCAGTTCGTCGTGGGCCACCAGAATTTCGTCCGGATTAATGCGGAAAAAACTGGCCATCGCCGCAACGGCTTTGCCGCTGAGATTCATAAATGTAGTCGGGACTAACAGGCGGACATCTTCGCCTCCAAGAGTGACTCGCGAAGTATAACCAAAGAATTTAGCCTCTTCGCGCAGCGGAGCGCGCAAACGCTCTGCCAGTAAGTCAACGAACCAGGCACCAGCATTATGTCGCGTTGCGGCGTATTCAGCACCGGGGTTCGCCAGGCCGACAATCAATTTAATCGTCACGTTTTTTTGTCCTGAGTGTGTACATAACTGGCGCGTAGTTTACTGGTTGCGGCCCCGCTTGACAAAAAACTGCGTATCAAATGCAGATAACGTAATAATTGCCTGAGTGGACTATTAGAAAGTCAAGGTGTTCAGGCGTTTATTTGTAAAGTTTTGTTGAAATAAGGGTTGTAATTGTGATCACGCCCGCACATAACCCACTGGGTGTTGTCTATACTTTACACATAAGGAAGAGGGGTATTCCCTGTTACAACCCAGAAAGTTCCGGAGGTGACATATGAAACGCAAAAACGCTTCGTTACTCGGTAACGTGCTCATGGGGTTGGGTCTGGTGGTAATGGTGGTCGGCGTGGGGTATTCAATCCTCAACCAGTTACCACAGTTTAATATGCCCCAGTATTTCGCACATGGTGCAGTGCTAAGTATTTTCGTCGGTGCCATTCTCTGGCTGGCGGGTGCCCGTGTTGGCGGGCATGAACAGGTGTGCGACCGTTACTGGTGGGTTCGTCACTATGACAAACGTTGCCGCCGTAGCGATAATCGCCGTCATAGCTAACAAATAATGCAGTTTGCTGACCAGTCAGTTTGCGCTGACTGGTCAATCTCGTACTTATAAATCCGCCATCGCCGCGCGACGATTCGGGAAGAACGCGAGGCGTCCCGGGATCGGTTGAATGCCTGCGCGAGCCATAGTGCGCAGTGGCTGGAATTCCACGTTGCACACGCGCAGTTCACATCCTTCGGGCAGACGCTTCACAAAACGCTGGAACGCATCAAGACCACCAGCATCAAGTACCGGAACGGCATCCCACTTCAGAATCACAATCCGTTTGCCTTCAAGACGTGACTCCAGGTCCGTGAACAAGCCTTCAGCAGCAGCAAAAAACAGCGGGCCAATAACGCGCAGTACCAGAACATCGTCTGGAACATCTACGACTACCGGTGCCAGGCGAGTCATACGTGCGATACGACGCATAAACAGCAGCGATGCCAGCACGATCCCCACGCTGATGGCAATAACCATATCAAACAGCACGGTCAGCGACATGCACAGCAGCATGACAATGATGTCATCTTTCGGTGCATGACGCAGCAAGTCGACCACTTTATGCGCTTCACTCATGTTCCACGCCACCATCAACAGCAGGGCTGCCATAGCGGAAAGCGGCAGCCAGGAGAGCAGCGGTGCCAGTACCAGCAGGGCAAGAATAACCAGAATAGAGTGGATCACCGCCGAGATAGGGGAAGTTGCCCCGGCACGGACGTTAGCGGCAGAACGCGCGATGGCAGCTGTAGCGGTAATACCACCAAAGAACGGAGCGATAATATTCCCCAGTCCCTGTCCAACCAGTTCGCTGTTCGCCTTGTGTTTCGTCCCGGTCATACCATCCAGTACCACGGCGCAGAGCAGAGATTCGATTGCGCCGAGCATTGCCATTGAGAATGCCGCAGGCAGCAGTGTGCGAATAGAATCCCAGGTTAGCGTGAATTCTGAATTAGGCAGATCCCACGGCAGCACCAGTTGCGGCAGCAGTTGCGGAATACCGTTACCCTGAGAACCATCGGCCAGGACGTAGTGGAATTGCGAACCGATGGTAGCAACATGTCCGCCGAGCAGGTTAACAATCCCCATCACCGCGCAACCAGCCAGCAAGGCCGGAAGGTGACCGGGTAAACGAATGCCCAGACGCGGCCAAAAAACAAGAATACCTAGCGTCACAATGCCAATGGCAGCATCACCCACATTAATGGTCGGCAGCGCCATAAATAATGCGCCGACTTTTTGTAGATAATGTTCCGGGACATGGGCCATTTGCAGACCGAGAAAATCTTTAATCTGCATGGTACCGATGGTGATCCCGATACCCGAGGTGAAACCTAAGGTGACGGAAACCGGAATATACTCAATCAGGCGACCAAAGCGTGCCAGACCCATCAGAATCAAAAAGATCCCCGACAGCAAGGTCGCAACCAGCAGTCCTGCCAGTCCAAACTGTTGCGACACGGGATAGAGAATTACCACAAATGCCGCAGTCGGACCGGAAACGCTAAAGCGTGACCCACCCGTCAGAGCAATGACAATCCCCGCAACAGCTGCGGTATATAAACCGTACTGGGGTGCCACACCACTACCAATAGCCAACGCCATCGCCAGCGGGATAGCAATAATCCCGACGGTTATCCCGGCAATCAGGTCACGGGTAAACCGTGCGGCAGTATATTTTTCTTTCCAGCAAGCGTCGATCAGAGCGCGGAAAGGCATCACATGTGAGGAAAATATTTTGTTCACAATAATGTTTCATCCGTGAGCGCATCATCTGTCAACTAAATGGCAGGTGAAGGAGGCATAGGTCATACAAATGGATATTACAGACAAAAAAACCCGCCGCAGCGGGTCTTTGAGCCGGGTTCGATTAGTGTTCGAACATGGCAGAGATCGATTCTTCGTTGCTGATACGACGAATCGCTTCGGCCAGCATACCTGACAGGGTCAGAGTACGCACGTTCGGCAGTGATTTGATTTCATCGCTCAGCGGAATGGTATCGCAGACAACGACTTCATCAATTACAGAGTTACGCAGGTTGTTCGCCGCGTTGCCAGAGAAGATCGGGTGAGTCGCGTACGCAAATACACGTTTAGCACCACGTTCTTTCAGAGCTTCAGCAGCTTTACACAGCGTACCGCCAGTGTCGATCATATCATCGACCAGTACGCAGTCACGACCTGCAACGTCACCGATGATATGCATCACCTGTGAAACGTTCGCACGCGGACGACGTTTGTCGATGATTGCCATATCGGTATCGTTCAGCAGCTTAGCGATAGCGCGGGCACGCACAACGCCGCCGATGTCCGGAGAAACCACAATTGGGTTATCCAGATTCAGCTGCAGCATGTCTTCCAGCAGGATCGGGCTACCAAATACGTTATCAACCGGAACGTCGAAGAAACCCTGAATCTGTTCAGCGTGCAGATCCACTGTCAGCACACGGTCAACACCGACGCTGGAGAGGAAGTCTGCAACCACTTTCGCAGTGATTGGTACACGAGCGGAACGGACGCGACGGTCCTGGCGCGCATAGCCAAAGTAGGGGATAACAGCGGTGATACGACCTGCGGAAGCACGACGCAGGGCATCAACCATAACGACTAATTCCATCAGGTTGTCGTTAGTAGGGGCACAAGTGGACTGGATGATGAAAATATCACCACCGCGTACATTTTCATTAATTTGTACGCTGACTTCGCCATCGCTAAAGCGACCTACAGCGGCGTCGCCGAGTGAAGTGTACAGGCGGTTGGCAATACGTTGTGCTAGTTCCGGGGTGGCGTTACCAGCAAAAAGCTTCATATCAGGCACGAGAAGAACCTCAGGCATGCGTCCATTGGTGGAAAGAATCTGCCGAAAACTGTGCGGGCCAGGCATGATCCTTTCCAGGCGGTGTATTAAAGAGCGCGATGCAACGTCTGGAACAAGGTGACGTTGTCACCGAAACTCAGCTTGCCCGGCTTAAAGCATGGCTCTGTGCAATGGGGAAAGATTAACGCCTTTCGCCACAAAGCCATTGAGCCATTCCGGGGCTTGCTCTAGCACCTGGCGGGCTTCAGACTCTGTATCAAATTCAGCAAAGACACAGGCCCCTGTCCCAGTCAGGCGCGACGGGGCGTATTCTAACAGCCAGGAAAGCACCGCATCAACCTCGCGAAAACGTTTTCTTGCGATAACCTCGCAATCATTGCTGAATTCACATTTTAGCAACGTTTCTATTGACCTTTTTGGCGTATTGCGCGGGAGTTCAGGATCTTTAAAAATCACCGGAGTCGGAATACTTACACCAGGGTGCGCCACCAGATACCACTTCTCTGGCGGATCCACCGGCGTTAGTATTTCACCAACGCCTTCGGCAAACGCGGCATGCCCCCGAACAAAGACAGGAACATCTGCGCCCAGCGTCAGCCCCATTTCCGCCAGCTCATCCATGCTTAGCCCGCATTGCCAGAGATGATTTAATGCCACCAGGACCGTCGCGGCATTGGATGAACCACCGCCGAGACCGCCGCCCATCGGCAAACGCTTATCAATGCTGATATCCGCACCGCTTCCCGTCGGAAGACGCCCGCTGTCTGCCGCAGTTTTCATCAACAACCGCGCTGCGCGAACGATCAGGTTATCTTCATGTTCCACGCCTTCAACGGGCGTTAACAGACGAATATCCCCATCGTCACGAAGCTCAATGCTGATGGTGTCGCCGTAATCAAGAAACTGAAACAGCGTTTGCAGCGTGTGGTAACCATCCGCACGCTGACCGGTAATGTATAAAAACAGATTAAGTTTTGCCGGAGAGGGCCACTGTGTCCGCATTATTTCACTATCCAGTTATCCATTTTTAACTTGATGCGTTGACCACCGTCGGTGAGTTCCATATTGGCTGGCATCGCAGGTTGCGTTTTGGTGTCATAACCACCATAAACAACCTTCCAGTTTTTGCCATTCTGGCTGTAGGTAATTTCGCTCAGGCGGTACTGGTCGTCCAGTTTGTAGTCGGTTGCATCACCCGGTAAACCTAAAATCCACTGGCGCAAGCTGTTGAGCGGAATTGGCATTCCGGTCAATTTGCCAATCATCTCTTCGGCGTCATCGGCGGTATAACGCTGACCTTTATTGTCGACTAACTGCACGTTACCCGGTTGAGCATTCAGCTCCAGTTCCGTGCTGCCCAATGGGTTAGTGAGCAGCAGACGGTAGCGATCCTGGCCGGTTTGCTGCCAGAAAAAGCGGGCGTACACTTTTTGTTGGTCAGAAATATAAGCGAACGCGCCGCGAGTCTGATACTGATTAAGATTGCGCACGTCTTGCTGATGCTGACGCCATTGTGGCGAATCCGGGCTTTTGCCAGGACCTTTGGGCGTGGTAACGGAACAGGCAGTGAGCACAAGAGCAGCCAGCGGTAGCAGGCGGATAAGACGAAAATCGGGCAGGGGCATAGTGATGACAAGTCCTTGAGATACGTTGCAGTTATAACCCTTAATGCTAGCGTTACCGTCCGCTATCGTCTATGTTCAAGTTGTCTTAATTGCCAGAATCTAACGGCTTTCGGCAATTACTCCAAAAGGGGGCGCTCTCTTTTATTGATCTTACGCATCCTGTATGATGCAAGCAGACTAACCCTATCAACGTTGGTATTATTTCCCGCAGACATGACCCTTTTAGCACTCGGTATCAACCATAAAACGGCACCTGTATCGCTGCGAGAACGTGTATCGTTTTCGCCGGATAAGCTCGATCAGGCGCTTGACAGCCTGCTTGCGCAGCCGATGGTGCAGGGCGGCGTGGTGCTGTCGACGTGCAACCGCACGGAACTTTATCTTAGCGTTGAAGAGCAGGATAACCTGCAAGAGGCGTTAATCCGCTGGCTTTGCGATTATCACAATCTTAATGAAGAAGATCTGCGTAAAAGCCTCTACTGGCATCAGGATAACGACGCGGTTAGCCATTTAATGCGTGTTGCCAGCGGCCTGGATTCATTGGTTCTTGGGGAGCCGCAGATCCTCGGTCAGGTTAAAAAAGCGTTTGCCGATTCGCAAAAAGGCCATATGAAGGCCAGCGAACTGGAACGCATGTTCCAGAAATCTTTCTCTGTAGCGAAACGCGTTCGCACTGAAACAGATATCGGTGCCAGCGCTGTGTCTGTCGCTTTTGCGGCTTGTACGCTGGCGCGGCAGATCTTTGAATCGCTCTCTACGGTCACAGTGTTGCTGGTAGGCGCGGGCGAAACCATCGAGCTGGTAGCGCGTCATCTGCGCGAACATAAAGTACAGAAGATGATTATCGCCAACCGCACTCGCGAACGTGCCCAAATACTGGCAGATGAAGTTGGCGCGGAAGTGATTGCCCTGAGTGAGATCGACGAACGTCTGCGCGAAGCCGATATCATCATCAGTTCCACCGCCAGCCCGTTACCGATTATCGGGAAAGGCATGGTGGAGCGCGCATTAAAAAGCCGTCGCAACCAACCAATGCTGTTGGTGGATATTGCCGTTCCGCGCGATGTTGAGCCGGAAGTTGGCAAACTGGCGAATGCTTATCTTTATAGCGTGGACGATCTGCAAAGCATCATTTCGCACAACCTGGCGCAGCGTAAAGCCGCAGCGGTTGAGGCGGAAACTATTGTCGCTCAGGAAACCAGCGAATTTATGGCGTGGCTGCGAGCACAAAGCGCCAGCGAAACCATTCGCGAGTATCGCAGCCAGGCAGAGCAAGTTCGCGATGAGTTAACCGCCAAAGCGTTAGCGGCCCTTGAGCAGGGCGGCGACGCGCAAGCCATTATGCAGGATCTGGCATGGAAACTGACTAACCGCTTGATCCATGCGCCAACGAAATCACTTCAACAGGCCGCCCGTGACGGGGATAACGAACGCCTGAATATTCTGCGCGACAGCCTCGGGCTGGAGTAGCAGTACATCATTTTCTTTTTTTACAGGGTGCATTTACGCCTATGAAGCCTTCTATCGTTGCCAAACTGGAAGCCCTGCATGAACGCCATGAAGAAGTTCAGGCGTTGCTGGGTGACGCGCAAACTATCGCCGACCAGGAACGTTTTCGCGCATTATCACGCGAATATGCGCAGTTAAGTGATGTTTCGCGCTGTTTTACCGACTGGCAACAGGTTCAGGAAGATATCGAAACCGCACAGATGATGCTCGATGATCCTGAAATGCGTGAGATGGCGCAGGATGAACTGCGCGAAGCTAAAGAAAAAAGCGAGCAACTGGAACAGCAATTACAGGTTCTGTTACTGCCAAAAGATCCTGATGACGAACGTAACGCCTTCCTCGAAGTCCGAGCCGGAACCGGCGGCGACGAAGCGGCGCTGTTCGCGGGCGATCTGTTCCGTATGTACAGCCGTTATGCCGAAGCCCGCCGCTGGCGGGTAGAAATCATGAGCGCCAGCGAGGGTGAACATGGTGGTTATAAAGAGATCATCGCCAAAATTAGCGGTGATGGTGTGTATGGTCGTCTGAAATTTGAATCCGGCGGTCATCGCGTGCAACGTGTTCCTGCTACGGAATCGCAGGGTCGTATTCATACTTCTGCTTGTACCGTTGCGGTAATGCCAGAACTGCCTGACGCAGAACTGCCGGACATCAACCCAGCAGATTTACGCATTGATACTTTCCGCTCGTCAGGGGCGGGTGGTCAGCACGTTAACACCACCGATTCGGCAATTCGTATTACTCACTTGCCGACCGGGATTGTTGTTGAATGTCAGGACGAACGTTCACAACATAAAAACAAAGCTAAAGCACTTTCTGTTCTCGGTGCTCGCATCCACGCTGCTGAAATGGCAAAACGCCAACAGGCCGAAGCGTCTACCCGTCGTAACCTGCTGGGGAGTGGCGATCGCAGCGACCGTAACCGTACTTACAACTTCCCGCAGGGGCGCGTTACCGATCACCGCATCAACCTGACGCTCTACCGCCTGGATGAAGTGATGGAAGGTAAGCTGGATATGCTGATTGAACCGATTATCCAGGAACATCAGGCCGACCAACTGGCGGCGTTGTCCGAGCAGGAATAATGGAATATCAACACTGGTTACGTGAAGCAATAAGCCAACTTCAGGCGAGCGAAAGCCCGCGGCGTGATGCTGAAATCCTGCTGGAGCATGTTACCGGCAGAGGGCGTACTTTTATTCTCGCCTTTGGTGAAACGCAGCTGACTGACGAACAATGTCAGCAACTTGATGCGCTACTGACACGTCGTCGCGATGGTGAACCCATTGCTCATTTAACCGGGGTGCGAGAATTCTGGTCGTTGCCGTTATTTGTTTCGCCAGCGACCTTAATTCCGCGCCCGGATACGGAGTGTCTGGTGGAGCAGGCACTGGCGCGGTTGCCTGAACAACCTTGCCGTATTCTCGATCTCGGGACGGGTACCGGGGCGATTGCGCTTGCGCTGGCTAGCGAGCGCCCGGACTGCGAAATTATCGCTGTAGATCGTATGCCTGATGCTGTCTCCCTGGCACAACGTAATGCCCAGCATCTGGCGATCAAAAATATCCACATTCTGCAAAGCGACTGGTTTAGCGCGCTAGCCGGGCAGCAGTTTGCGATGATTGTCAGCAATCCGCCGTATATTGACGAGCAGGACCCTCATCTTCAACAAGGCGATGTCCGCTTTGAGCCGCTCACTGCGCTGGTTGCGGCAGACAGTGGAATGGCAGACATCGTGCATATCATCGAACAGTCGCGTAACGCGCTGGTATCCGGCGGCTTTCTGCTTCTGGAACATGGCTGGCAGCAGGGCGAAGCGGTGCGACAAGCATTTATCCTCGCGGGGTATCATGACGTCGAAACCTGCCGTGACTATGGTGATAACGAGCGCGTAACGCTCGGCCGCTATTATCAATGACAAGTTTTTCTACACTGCTTAGTGTTCATCTTATTAGTATCGCGCTTTCTGTTGGGCTATTAACCTTACGTTTCTGGCTACGTTATCAGAAGCATCCACAGGCATTTGCTCGCTGGACGCGCATTGTGCCGCCGGTTGTCGATACGCTGTTACTGTTAAGCGGCATTGCGTTGATGGCTAAAGCGCACATCCTGCCATTTTCCGGGCAGGCACAGTGGCTGACTGAAAAGCTGTTTGGAGTTATCATTTATATCGTTTTGGGTTTTATTGCACTCGATTATCGTCGTATGCACAGTCAGCAGGCGCGCATTATTGCCTTCCCGCTGGCGTTGGTGGTGCTGTACATCATCATTAAACTCGCCACCACAAAAGTACCGTTACTGGGGTAAGTCATGAGATCGTTAGCTGATTTCGAATTTAATAAAGCGCCATTGTGCGAAGGCATGATCCTGGCTTGCGAAGCAATCCGCCGCGATTTTCCCTCGCAAGATGTTTACGACGAACTGGAGCGTCTCGTTAGTCTGGCGAAGGAAGAAATCAGCCAGCTTCTGCCTTTAGAAGAGCAGTTGGAAAAACTGATCGCGCTGTTTTACGGCGACTGGGGATTTAAAGCCTCACGCGGTGTTTATCGTCTTTCCGATGCATTATGGCTGGACCAGGTGTTAAAGAATCGACAGGGCAGTGCGGTATCATTAGGTGCGGTTTTATTATGGGTCGCGAATCGTCTCGATTTGCCGCTGCTGCCGGTGATTTTCCCTACGCAGCTGATATTGCGCATTGAATGTCCGGATGGCGAAATTTGGCTGATTAATCCTTTTAACGGTGAATCGTTAAGCGAACATATGCTGGACGTATGGTTAAAGGGAAATATCAGCCCGTCGGCGGAACTGTTTTATGAAGACCTTGATGAAGCTGATAACATTGAGGTAATCCGCAAATTGCTGGATACACTCAAAGCCTCGTTGATGGAAGAAAATCAGATGGAGCTGGCGTTACGCACCAGCGAAGCTTTATTACAATTCAACCCTGAAGATCCCTATGAAATTCGCGATCGCGGGTTGATTTATGCGCAACTGGATTGCGAACACGTTGCGTTGAACGATTTAAGTTATTTCGTTGAACAGTGTCCGGAAGACCCGATCAGCGAAATGATCCGTGCGCAAATAAATAACATCGCGCATAAACATATTGTGCTGCATTAATTAATCGACATTTTACTCAAGATTAAGGCGATCCTATGAAACAAAAAGTGGTTAGCATTGGCGACATCAACGTAGCAAATGACCTGCCGTTCGTACTGTTTGGCGGTATGAACGTGTTGGAATCTCGCGATCTGGCGATGCGCATTTGCGAGCACTACGTAACTGTGACCCAGAAACTGGGTATCCCTTACGTGTTCAAAGCCTCTTTTGACAAAGCCAACCGCTCCTCCATCCACTCTTATCGTGGACCGGGCCTGGAAGAAGGGATGAAAATCTTCCAGGAGTTGAAGCAGACTTTTGGCGTGAAAATTATCACCGACGTTCACGAACCAAGTCAGGCACAGCCCGTTGCTGATGTCGTGGATGTGATTCAGTTGCCGGCGTTTCTTGCTCGCCAGACTGACCTGGTTGAAGCCATGGCGAAAACCGGTGCGGTAATTAACGTCAAGAAACCACAGTTTGTCAGCCCGGGACAGATGGGTAATATCGTTGATAAATTCAAAGAAGGCGGCAACGAAAAAGTGATTCTTTGCGATCGCGGTGCTAACTTCGGCTATGACAACCTGGTTGTCGATATGCTGGGCTTCAGCATTATGAAGAAAGTGTCTGGTAACTCGCCGGTGATTTTCGACGTGACCCACGCACTGCAATGCCGCGATCCGTTTGGCGCAGCTTCCGGTGGTCGTCGTGCTCAGGTGGCTGAGCTGGCACGAGCCGGTATGGCGGTAGGTCTGGCGGGGCTGTTTATTGAAGCGCATCCGGATCCGGAACATGCGAAATGTGATGGTCCATCCGCGCTGCCGCTGGCTAAACTGGAACCGTTCCTCAAGCAGATGAAAGCGATTGATGATCTGGTGAAAGGTTTCGAAGAACTGGATACCAGCAAGTAATCTTTTTGTTTGAAAAATAAAGTCTTAGCGTTGTGCGTTAAGACTTTTTTATGGGTGCCGGATACAAAAAAGGCCGCAGGCTGTTACCCCTGCGGCCGGTTTCGGGCGCATATTGCCATCACGGCAGCCTGACGCCCGTTTTCACCTT
>NZ_JAVUPQ010000069.1:0-22727 GCF_032029835.1 Escherichia sp. AM3
TCGGTGGAGCTGCATGACAAAGTCATCGGGCATTATCTGAACATAAAACACTATCAATAAGTTGGAGTCATTACCCTCTTATCTGGAGATCAGAAAAGATCTGCCACGTAATTGCTCGGGGAAAATAATTAGAAAGCATCTGAAATAAATGAAACAGCAGGGAACTACCCTGCCAGCTAATAATCACGCTCTAAAACAATATGCATTTTTTGCAGGGATGTTGTCGTCCCTGAAAAAGCAAAAATGGAGAAAAGGAATGAGTGAATCATTACATCTGACCCGCAATGGATCAATTCTGGAAATTACCCTTGATCGTCCAAAAGCGAATGCTATTGATGCAAAAACCAGCTTTGAAATGGGCGAAGTATTTCTAAATTTCCGTGACGATCCGCAATTACGTGTCGCCATTATTACCGGTGCCGGAGAGAAGTTCTTTTCCGCGGGCTGGGATTTAAAAGCGGCAGCAGAAGGCGAAGCACCGGATGCTGACTTTGGCCCGGGGGGTTTTGCGGGATTAACCGAAATTTTCAATCTCGACAAACCGGTTATCGCAGCTGTGAACGGCTATGCCTTTGGTGGCGGCTTTGAACTGGCGCTGGCGGCAGATTTTATTGTTTGTGCCGATAACGCCAGCTTCGCCCTGCCGGAAGCCAAACTGGGCATCGTTCCTGACAGCGGCGGCGTGCTGTGTCTGCCGAAGATCCTGCCGCCTGCCATCGTCAATGAAATGGTGATGACCGGCAGACGAATGGGCGCAGAAGAGGCGTTGCGTTGGGGGATAGTCAACCGCGTGGTTAGCCAGGCGGAACTGATGGATAACGCCCGTGAACTGGCGCAGCAGCTGGTTAACAGCGCCCCGCTGGCGATTGCGGCGCTGAAAGAGATCTACCGCACCACCAGCGAAATGCCGGTAGAAGAAGCGTATCGCTATATTCGCAGCGGCGTGTTGAAACACTATCCGTCGGTTCTGCATTCGGAGGATGCCATTGAAGGGCCGCTGGCGTTTGCCGAGAAGCGCGATCCGGTGTGGAAAGGACGTTAACAACCGTGAGCTATTACGCCTTTGAGGGGTTAATTCCGGTGGTTCACCCGACGGCGTTTGTCCATCCCAGTGCCGTCTTGATTGGCGATGTGATTGTGGGAGCCGGTGTCTACATCGGCCCACTCGCCTCACTGCGTGGTGACTACGGGCGGTTGATCGTGCAAGCGGGAGCCAATATTCAGGATGGCTGCATTATGCATGGCTACTGCGACACTGACACCATCGTTGGGGAAAACGGCCATATCGGGCACGGAGCGATCCTGCATGGTTGTGTGATTGGTCGCGATGCATTGGTCGGGATGAACAGCGTGATTATGGATGGCGCGGTCATTGGCGAAGAGAGCATTGTTGCCGCCATGAGCTTTGTCAAAGCAGGCTTTCACGGCGAGAAACGCCAGTTGTTGATGGGTACGCCAGCCCGCGCTGTACGCAGTGTTAGTGACGACGAGTTACACTGGAAACGGTTGAATACCAAAGAGTATCAGGATCTTGTCGGGCGCTGTCATGCATCGTTACATGAAACGCAGCCGTTGAGGCAAATGGAGGAAAATCGCCCCCGTTTGCAGGGGACGACGGATGTGACGCCTAAACGGTGATCTTGCCGGATGCGGCGTAAACTCCTTATCCAACTCTGCTGGAGAGCAACCGTAGGCCGGATAAGATGCGCCAGCATCGCATCCGGCGATAGCTGTCGGATGCGGCATAAACGCCTTATCCAACCCGGCTGGAGAGCAACCGTAAGCCGGATAAGATGCGCCAGCATCGCATCCGGCGACCAGGTCGCACGGTATCATCGAAATGACATTAACGACGCATACTCTTTGACAACATCATCTGCCACTTCTGCTCGCGGTTAAGTTCCGTGAGCGGAACGGCAGGAATACGCGGTGTCTTTCTTACGCCGACTAATTTTTCCCGACTGTTATTGCGCAGGCGCGCGTAAATTTGCTCATCGATATCGACCACTTTAACCAGTCGCTGACACTGGCATCCCCGCCCTTCCAGCTTATTAGGGATCATCTTAACTTCGCAGCTTATTTCTGTGACTTCCGACAGAATATAAGTCAGGGTATTAACCGCCTTGCTGTGTTCAATATCGAAATGAATAGAGATCTCTCTTGCTATCACCCACCGATTTTCAGCCATCATCCATTCGGCGATTAACAAGTAGAGTGGTTTTTCAACATATCCTTCACACATACGAACTCCAGTTTCACAAATTAAAAGTCTGGCTATGACTCGTTTTGAAGCAATTAAACAAGGCCATATTAAAATTGTGGATATATCGATAGTATGCAACTTCACCGTCGATAAGTGTGAGCTAAATCCTGCTTATGTCATCAAAAATATCGATTCCCCAAAAGATTTACTTAATGGGCAAAAAAAAACGGTCCTCATCAGAGAACCGTATTAGTTATTCGATCAAATTAGCGGATGAAAAATATCTGCCATGACACGCTATTATTTGATCTGTGCGTGCATTTCCTGCACCGAAATTACTTTTTCAGTCGCATCGGCATTCAGCGCCATCGCGGTGGCAAAGCCGCCGTTCAGGGTGGTGTCGTAATGCACTTTATATTGCAGCGCACTGCGACGAATCACGCGGGAGTCTTCAATCGCACGACGGCCTGAGGTGGTGTTGATGATGTAGGTATATTCGCCATTCTTGATACGGTCCTGAATGTGCGGACGGCCTTCATGCACCTTGTTTACCAGACGCGGGTTGATACCTGCTTCGCCCAGCACAATCGCCGTGCCGTGGGTCGCATCCAGCTCGAAGCCCTGTTTCAGCAGTTTTGCCGCCAGGTCCACCACGCGTTCTTTATCGCCTTCGCGCACGGAAAGCAGCGCACGACCGTGTTTCTTCATGGTGGAGTTGCTGCCCAGCTGCGCTTTGGCAAACGCTTCAGCGAAGGTGCGGCCCACGCCCATGACTTCCCCGGTAGAGCGCATTTCTGGCCCTAACAGCGGGTCAACGCCCGGGAATTTATTGAACGGCAGCACCACTTCTTTCACCGAGTAGTACGGCGGGATAACTTCTTTGGTTACGCCCTGCTCAGCCAGCGATTTGCCAGCCATCACGCGCGCCGCCACTTTTGCCAGCGGTACGCCGGTGGCTTTGGAGACGAACGGAACGGTACGCGCCGCACGCGGGTTAACTTCAATCAGGTAGACTTCGTTGTTTTTCACCGCAAACTGCACGTTCATCAGGCCGCGCACCTGCAATTCGAAGGCCAGTTTCTGCACCTGCTGGCGCATCACATCCTGAATTTCCTGACTTAAAGTGTAGGCTGGCAGCGAACATGCGGAGTCACCGGAGTGCACGCCCGCCTGCTCAATATGCTCCATGATGCCGCCAATCAGCACCATTTCGCCGTCGCAGATGGCGTCCACATCCACTTCTACCGCGTCATCGAGGAAGTGGTCCAGCAACACTGGCGCATCGTTAGACACGCTGACCGCCGTCTGGAAGTAGCGACGCAGGTCTGCTTCGTCATAGACGATTTCCATCGCCCGACCGCCGAGAACGTAAGACGGACGTACCACCAGCGGGTAGCCAATCTCTTTCGCCTTCTCTACCGCCATTTCGATAGCGGTAACGGTGGCGTTCGCCGGTTGCTTCAGTTTCAGGCGGTCAACCGCGTGCTGGAAGCGTTCACGGTCTTCCGCACGGTCGATAGCATCCGGGCTGGTGCCGATAACCGGTACGCCAGCGGCTTCCAGTGCACGCGCCAGTTTCAGCGGGGTCTGACCGCCGTACTGAACGATAACGCCTTTCGGCTTCTCAATACGCACGATTTCCAGCACATCTTCCAAGGTTACCGGCTCGAAGTAGAGGCGGTCGGAAGTGTCGTAGTCGGTGGAGACGGTTTCCGGGTTACAGTTAACCATAATGGTTTCGTAACCGTCTTCGCGCAGCGCCAGCGAGGCGTGTACACAGCAGTAGTCGAATTCGATACCCTGACCGATACGGTTCGGGCCGCCGCCGAGAACCATGATTTTTTCACGGTCGGTAGACGGATTCGCTTCGCACTCTTCTTCATAAGTGGAGTACATGTAAGCGGTGTCGGTGGCGAACTCTGCCGCACAGGTATCCACGCGCTTATAAACCGGGTGCAGGTCATACTGGTCGCGCAGCTTGCGGATTTCCGCTTCGCGCACGCCCGCCAGTTTTGCCAGACGCGCATCGGCAAAGCCTTTGCGTTTCAGCTGGCGCAGGAATTCAGCGTTCAGGCCAGTGATGCCCACTTCCGCTACTTTCTCTTCCAGACGCACCAGTTCTTCAATCTGTACCAGGAACCAGCGGTCAATATTGGTCAGGTTGAAGACGCCGTCCACAGACAGGCCCGCACGGAACGCATCGGCGATGTACCAGATACGATCTGCGCCTGCGTCTTTCAGTTCGCGACGGATTTTGGTTAACGCTTCCGGGTCATCCAGGCTCACTTTCGGGTCGAATCCAGTCGCACCGACTTCCAGGCCGCGCAGCGCTTTTTGCAGGGATTCCTGCTGCGTGCGACCAATCGCCATCACTTCGCCAACCGATTTCATCTGAGTGGTCAGACGGTCGTTAGCACCGGCGAATTTTTCGAAGTTGAAGCGAGGAATTTTAGTAACCACATAGTCGATGGACGGCTCGAAGGAGGCCGGAGTACGTCCGCCAGTGATGTCGTTCATCAGTTCGTCGAGGGTGTAACCCACCGCCAGTTTCGCCGCCACTTTAGCAATCGGGAAACCGGTCGCTTTCGACGCCAGCGCCGAAGAACGGGACACGCGTGGGTTCATTTCGATAACAATCAGACGACCGTTTTTCGGGTTCACCGCAAACTGAACGTTGGAACCACCGGTTTCAACGCCGATTTCACGCAGCACCGCCATCGAGGCGTTACGCATGATTTGATATTCTTTGTCGGTCAGCGTTTGGGCTGGCGCGACAGTGATGGAGTCACCGGTGTGGATGCCCATCGCATCGAAGTTTTCGATAGAGCAGACGATGATGCAGTTGTCGTTTTTATCACGCACCACTTCCATCTCGTACTCTTTCCAGCCGATCAGCGACTCATCAATCAGCAACTCTTTGGTCGGAGAGAGATCCAGACCGCGGGCGCAAATTTCTTCAAACTCTTCACGGTTATAAGCGATACCGCCGCCGCTACCGCCCATGGTAAAGGATGGGCGAATAATGCACGGGAAGCCCACGTCAGCGGCAACCGCCAGCGCTTCTTCCATCGTGTGTGCGATACCGGAACGCGCGGTTTCCAGACCAATTTTCTTCATCGCTACGTCGAAACGACGGCGGTCTTCTGCTTTATCAATCGCATCGGCAGTGGCACCAATCATGGTGACACCGAACTCTTCCAACACGCCCTGACGTTCCAGCTCCAGCGCGCAGTTCAGCGCCGTCTGACCGCCCATCGTTGGCAGCACCGCGTCCGGGCGCTCTTTTTCAATAATCTTGCGTACAACTTCCCAGTGAATCGGCTCGATGTAGGTTGCATCAGCCATTTCCGGGTCGGTCATGATGGTCGCCGGGTTGGAGTTCACCAGAATGACGCGGTAACCCTCTTCACGCAGGGCTTTACACGCTTGCGCGCCAGAGTAGTCAAACTCACACGCCTGACCGATAACAATCGGGCCCGCACCCAGAATCAGGATACTTTTTATATCTGTACGTTTTGGCATGGCTCTTTTACTCCTGATTACTTAGCGGTTTTACGGTACTGCTCAATTAACTCGATAAAGTGGTCGAACAACGGCGCGGCGTCGTGTGGACCAGGGCTGGCTTCAGGGTGCCCCTGGAAGCTGAATGCCGGTTTATCGGTGCGATGAATGCCCTGTAACGTACCGTCGAACAGGGATTTATGCGTGACACACAGGTTTGCAGGTAATATTGCTTCGTCCACCGCAAAACCGTGGTTCTGGGCGGTGATCATTACCACGTTTTTCTCCACATCTTTAACCGGATGGTTGCCGCCGTGGTGACCAAATTTCATTTTGACAGTCTTCGCACCGCTCGCCAGCGCCAGCAGCTGATGACCGAGACAGATGCCGAATACCGGAATATCGGTTTCGAGGAATTTCTGGATGGCGGTAATGGCGTAATCGCACGGGGCCGGGTCGCCAGGACCGTTGGAGAGGAAGATGCCGTCTGGATTCATTTTCAGCACATCTTCCGCAGAAGTTTGCGCCGGAACGATGGTCAGGCGACAGCCTCTATCCACCAGCATCCGCAGGATGTTGCGCTTGGCACCAAAATCATAAGCCACGACGTGGAACGGCAGCTCGTCTTCTTTTTTCGCTTCTGGCAGGCCACCGGTCAACGTCCAGCTCCCTTGTGTCCAGCTATAGGCTTCTGCGGTGGTCACTTCTTTTGCCAGATCCATGCCATTCAGACCTGGGAACGCGCGGGCTTTTTCTAACGCCAGCGCCGCATCCGGGTTATCGCCCGCGATAATGCAGCCATTCTGTGCGCCTTTCTCGCGCAGTAAACGCGTCAGCTTACGGGTATCGATATCGGCAATCGCCACGATGTTATGGCGTTTCAGGTAAGAAGAGAGGTCTTCGGTATTACGGAAGTTGCTGGCAATCAGCGGCAGGTCGCGAATCACCAGACCTTGTGCATGTACCTGAGAAGATTCTTCATCGGCGTCATTGGTGCCGACATTGCCAATATGGGGATAAGTAAGAGTAACGATTTGACGAGAATAGGAAGGATCAGTGAGGATTTCTTGATAACCGGTCATTGAAGTATTGAAAACGACTTCCCCAACCGCCGAACCTGTTGCCCCTATGGCCCGACCGTGAAACTGGGTTCCGTCTTCCAGAACCAATAGCGCTGACTTAATCAAAACACCCTCCAGAGAATATTCACTCACTTTATTTGCATATTAATTCACAATGATGACGTAAATCAATGCAAATCTGCTTACCGACGAATTTCTGGCAAACGGCGGCATTCTGGAGATATGGGCGCTAAAAGTCAACTTAATGGCGGGATTTTTTATATTATTTTGTGGCTCATGCATGTTTTACAGGCATTAAGCGACAAAAAGATCATCCAACCTGTTCTGGAAAACGCTTGCGCAGCAAGAAGATTGCATGAAATAAAAACGAGCAGAAAAAAGTGGACCAAATGGTCAAAATTTACATTAAAACAACAAAAACAGAAGACAAAACATGTAATTTTTGGCACTTATAGACAATTTAAAAACATAATACCAAAAATAAAAGGGCCAAAAATTAAAGCCCTTTATAATCAATAAATTAAATGTTTTATTTTTGCACCATAACAAATATTTTGTGGTTACAAATTATTGAGATCAAGTACATCTCGCATATCAAAAAGACCGCTTTCCTTACCACTCAACCACAAAGCCGATCTTACCGCGCCGTTAGCAAATGTCATACGGCTGGACGCCTTATGGGTGATCTCCAGACGCTCGCCAATATCGGCAAACATCGCGGTATGTTCACCAACGATGTCACCTGCACGCACGGTGGCAAAACCAATGGTGCCAGGCACACGTTCACCGGTGTGGCCTTCACGACTGTAGACCGCGCAATCTTTCAGATCTTTATCAAGGGCGTGGGCGATCGCCTCTCCCATTGCCAGTGCGGTGCCTGACGGCGCATCAACTTTATGTCTATGATGTGCTTCAATAATTTCGATATCGGTGTAGTCACCCATCACTTTGGCTGCTTTCTCCAGCAGCTTAAGCATGACGTTAACGCCAACGCTAAAATTGGCAGCAAAGACAATCGCAATATCGGCAGCGGCGTCACGAATTGCTTGTTTACCGGCTTCGTCAAACCCCGTAGTGCCTATCACCATCCCTTTGCCATGCTGGCGACAAAAAGCGAGATGGTTCAGCGTACCTTCCGGACGGGTAAAATCGATAAACACATCAAAATCATCTTTTACCGCATCGAGGCTGCTTTGCACGGTAACGCCTGTTTTCCCGGCTCCGGCCAGCTCACCGGCGTCGCTGCCCAGTAAAGAAGATCCTTCACGCTCCAGCGCAGCGCCCAACTGCACGCCCTCTAATGCCAGCGCCGCCTGAATCAACTGGCGGCCCATACGCCCCCCGGCTCCCGCGATGGCAACGCGGATGTTTGCATCATGCATAGCTATTCTCTTTTGTTAATTTGCATAGACCGTTTTCAGAGTAACCAGCGCATCGCTACGCCGCCAGCCAAAAACGCTGATAATTAGAAATTAATGATAAACAGGGAGGGATATCAGTGAAAGGCATGAGTCGATGAATGACTGCATGCCGATAACATGTGACAGGTTACGGCACCAGAGCCAGCACCTCAGCTACCCACTGCTGGAAGCCTTTTACATTCAGATCCAATGCCACCTGTACATTGGCTGGTTTGCCCAAGCAACCGTCGATATCAACCACCGTCGTGCCTGAGGTAAATTCGCCTTGAGTTTCTACCGCGACAAAACACGGCTTGAGGGTGAATAAGTCCGGGCGCACCAGCCAGGCGATGGCGCAGAGATCGTGCATTCGCAGACCGCTTTGCATACTGCCGCTACGGTAGTGGCTAAACAGGGCGTGGAGCATTTTTCCGGTGCGATTCAACTCCGGCAAAGTAGCGAGATAGTCAGGGGTTAATATTGCCTGATTGGTGACATCCAGACCGCACATGACAATTTCGATTCCGCTACGGAAGACACAGGCAGCCGCTTCTGGATCGGCAGCGATATTAAACTCGGCGTTTGGTGTGCAGTTGCCGCGACCGGCAGAACCACCCATGATCACCAGACGGCGAATATGCGGTTTGCATTCCGGGCATTGTGAAAGTAACAGCGCAATATTGGTTAACGGGCCGATGGCTACCAGAGTAACAGGCTCTGGTGCACGCATCAGGGCATCCCGAATCGCCAGAAACGCCGGTATCCCGAGTGGCTTTCGGTTGTGCTCAACAAAGTCGTAGCCAGCCATTCCCGATTCGCCGTGCACAGATGCCGCATCACGCGGTGCGCGTACCAGCGGCACAGCGGCTCCCTGGGCGAGCGGAATCTCCGCATTCCAGAAATGCAGCAGTTGCAGGGCATTGCGGGTGGTTTTCTCTACCGAAACATTACCCGCGACAGTGGTCATCAGTTGCAGGTCGAGTTCGGGGGCAAAAATCGCGGCGGCAATGGCGACGGCATCGTCAATGCCGGGGTCAGTATCGAGGAAGATAGGTAAACGCATGTTTTCTCCATAAAAAATGCCGGTAACAAGACCGGCATTTTCGCATAACTTAGGCTGCTAATGACTTAATCGACTTCACGAATATCGACACGCAGCTCTTTCGGCACTTCGAAAACAATGTTTTCTTCACGTCCTTCCAGCGGAATGGCTTCACCACCGCCCAGCTGTTGCAAACGTGCCACCACATTCTGCACCAGAATATCCGGAGCCGATGCGCCCGCAGTCACGCCGACGCATTTAACCTCTTTCACCCACTCTTCCTGGATATCTTTCGCATCATCAATCAAAAACGCGCTTTTGCCCATACGCTGGGCCAGCTCCGCCAGACGGTTGGAGTTAGAGGAGTTTTTCGAACCGACCACCAGCACAACTTCCGCCTGTTCGGCCAGGGCACGTACCGCTTCCTGTCGGTTAGTCGTGGCGTAGCAGATGTCATCTTTGCGCGGACCGACAATTTTCGGGAAGCGTTTACGCAGCGCGTCGATCACATCAGACGTGTCATCCACCGACAGCGTGGTCTGGGTCATAAAGGAGAGTTTCTCTTCGTTTTTGACCGTCAGTTTCCACACATCGTCTGGTGATTCAACCAGATACATTCCCCCTTCCGGGTTGCTGTACTGACCCATCGTGCCTTCCACTTCCGGGTGCCCGGCGTGACCGATGAGAATAGATTCTTCGCCACGGCGACTAGCGCGGGCGACTTCCATATGCACTTTGGTCACCAGCGGGCAGGTGGCGTCGAATACCGTCAAATCACGGCTTTTCGCTTCGTTACGTACCGCCTGAGAAACACCGTGTGCGGAGAAAATCAGGATTGCGCCGTCCGGCACTTCGCTAATCTGCTCAATAAAGATAGCCCCACGCTCGCGCAGGTTATCGACCACGTAGCGGTTATGCACCACTTCGTGACGGACATATATCGGTGCGCCGTAAATGGCCAGCGCGTTTTCAACAATGCTGATAGCGCGGTCTACCCCGGCACAAAAACCACGCGGGTTGGCCAACAGGATCTGCATGTTACGCCTCCAGTGCCGGATCGATTTCCAGCACTTCAATATCAAAATGAACGGTCTGCCCGGCCAGCGGATGATTGAAATCAACGGTAATGGAGTCGCCGTTAATTTCGCGGATCACGCCAGGCATCTCACTGCCATCCATTGCGGTAAAAAGCATGATTGCGCCAATTTCTGGCTCGCCTGCATCCATAAACTCACGGCGGGAGAAGTACTGAATCAGGTCCGGTGACGGCACGCCAAACGCCGCATCTGGCTCCAGCGAGAAGGTGGTTTTATCGCCCACTTTCAGCCCCAGCAGGTGTTGCTCCAGCCCTTCAGAAAGAGAAGCATCGCCCAGGCGGAACAGCGCCGGTTTACCGTTGTTGCGGGTAGACTCGGCGGTGGTGCCATCGTCGAGTTTTAGCGTGAAGTGCACCAGGACGGCGCTATTGCTCTGTACAGATTCAGACATGCAGGTTTGCTCTTATATTTGAGGATTTTTGCCGGATGCGGCGTAAACGCCTTATCCGGCCTACGATTTCGCAGCAATCTGTAGGCCGGATAAGATGCGTCAGCATCGCATCCGGCAGGGTTTATTATTGTTTTTTCGCTTTAGAAGGTAAAAACCCTTCCAGCACGATCAACGCCGCACCGACACAAATGGCAGTATCGGCAAGGTTGAAGGTGGCGAAGTGCCAGTCGCCGACGTAGAAGTCGATCATATCGACAACGAAGCCGTGCCACAGGCGGTCGAACAGGTTGCCCAGCGCGCCGCCAATAATCAGCGCATAAGCGATATTGTTTAGCTTCTGCGTGGCCTTCGAGCGATACATCATCACTGCCAGGATCACGCTAATACCAATCGCAATACCGGCAAAGAACCAACGCTGCCAGCCGCCGCTATCGGCAAGGAAACTAAACGCCGCGCCATAGTTACGCGCATAATGCAGATTAAGCGACGGGAACAGCGGGACCGTATCCCCCAGAGCAAAGTTCTGGAGGATCAGGTATTTGCTGCCCAGATCGATAATCAGCACGACTACCACCAGCCACAGCCAGCGTAGCCCTGTTGAACAGATCGATTGACTCATCAGGCAAACTTACGTTTTTCACCGTCACCGGCGACGTTGCTGACACAGCGGCCGCAGATTTCTGCGTGTTCCGCCACCTTGCCGACATCCCGGGTGTAGTGCCAGCAGCGTGGGCACTTCTCACCTTCGGCTTTACTCAACGCGACTTTCAGCCCTTTGAGTACTTCGCTCTGCTGAGCATCAGCAGGTGCGTCGTTATAGTCTGCAACGGTAGCGCCGGAGGTCAACAGGACAAATCGTAATTCATCGCCCAGCGCGGTCAGTTTCGCCGCCAGTTCCGGTTCTGCATACAAGGTTACTGCCGCTTCCAGCGAGCCACCCACTTTCTTGTCGGCACGCGCTTGCTCAATGACTTTGTTCACTTCGCCACGCACTTTCAACAGCTCGTCCCAGAACGCATCGTTCATCGCTTCACTGTCTGCCAGGCCAAACAGGCCTTCGTACCACTCACCGGTGAAGACGTATTTTTCACGTTCGCCCGGCAGGTAGCCCCACACTTCATCAGCGGTGAAGGAGAGGATTGGTGCCATCCAGCGCACCAGCGCTTCTGCGATGTGATACAGCGCAGTCTGGCAGCTACGACGCGCCACACTGTCCGCTTTGGCGGTGTACTGACGGTCTTTGATGATGTCGAGGTAGAAGGAACCCATCTCAACGGAGCAGAAGCGCATCAGACGCTGTACCACTTCGTGGAAATCGTATGCTTCGTACGCGTTGAGGATGTCTTCCTGTGCCGCTTTCGCACAACCTACGGCCCAGCGATCCAGTACCACCATCTCTTCCGGTTTCACCATATCTTTTGCTGGATCAAAACCGTTCAGGTTTGCCAGCAGGAAGCGCGCGGTGTTACGGATACGACGATAGCTATCGGCAGCACGTTTCAGGATCTCGTCAGAAACGGCCATTTCACCGGTGTAGTCGGTTGATGCCACCCACAGACGCAGAATATCCGCGCCCAGTTTGTTCATCACATCCTGCGGCGAAACGGTATTGCCGATGGATTTAGACATCTTGCGACCCTGACCATCCACGGTAAAGCCGTGGGTCAGTACCTGACGATACGGCGCTTTGCCTTTCATCGCGGTGGAGATCATTAGGGAAGACATGAACCAACCACGGTGCTGGTCAGAACCTTCCAGATACATGTCCGCTGCGTGACCGGCAAATTCCGGACGCACGTCAACAACAGAAGAGTGGGTAGATCCGGAGTCAAACCATACATCCAATGTGTCCGGCACTTTCACGTACTGATCAGCTTCATCGCCGAGGATCTCTTTCGCATCAAGATCCCACCACGCCTGGATGCCGTCAACTTCAACGCGTTTTGCCACTTCTTCCATTAGTTCGAGAGTACGCGGATGCAGCTCTTCCGTGTCTTTGTGCACGAACAGTGACATCGGTACGCCCCAGGTGCGCTGACGGGAGATACACCAGTCAGGACGGTTAGCAACCATCGACTCGATACGCGCCTGGCCCCAGTCCGGGATCCACTGCACGCCTTTGATCTCTTTCAGTGACTGCGCACGCAGACCTTTCTGATCCATGCTGACGAACCACTGCGGCGTCGCGCGGAAGATGATCGGCGTTTTGTGACGCCAGCAGCACGGATAGCTGTGCTGCATTTTCTCAACGTGCAGCAGCGCGCCTTTTTCCTGCAGCAGCGCAACGACGATGTCGTTCGCTTTGAAGACGTTCACGCCATCCAGCGTCGGATAAGTGCCCGGCAGATAAGTGCCGTCCGGGCCAACCGGGTTAGCGGTTTCCAGGCCGTATTTCTGACCGATCACATAGTCGTCCGGGCCGTGGCCAGGCGCGGTGTGAACGGCACCGGTACCGGCATCCAGGGTAACGTGATCGCCGAGGATTGCCGGAACGTCGAAGCCCATAAACGGATGGGTAAAGCGCAGCAATTCAAGCTCCGCACCTTTTACCGTGCCGAGAATGGTGTAATCGGTCACGCCGATACGCTGCATTACGCTTTCAACCAGATCTTTCGCCAGAATCACGGCCTGACCGTCGATCTGCACCAGCGCATAGTCGAAATCAGGTGCAATAGAGATTGCGCGGTTCGCAGGCAGAGTCCACGGCGTAGTGGTCCAGATCACCAGCGAGATTGGGCCGTTAACGTTGCTTACGGCAAATTTTGCTTTCAGTGCATCCTGATCGACCGCCTGAAAAGCAACGTCGATGGACGGAGAAGTTTTGTCGTAATACTCAACTTCCGCTTCCGCCAGCGCAGAACGGCAGTCAACGCACCAGTGTACCGGCTTCGCGCCTTTGTGCAGGTGACCGTTGCCGATGATTTTGCCCAGCGCGCGGATGATGTTGGCTTCAGTTTTGAAGTCCATGGTCAGGTACGGGTGCGACCAGTCGCCCAGCACGCCCAGACGGATAAAGTCTTTGCGTTGACCGTCAACCTGGGTCGCCGCGTATTCGCGGCACTTGGCGCGGAACTCGGCGGCGGTGAATTTCTCACCCGGCTTACCGTATTCTTGCTCTACTTTCAGCTCGATCGGCAGACCGTGGCAGTCCCAGCCAGGCACATACGGCGAGTCATAACCGGAAAGCCCTTTGGACTTCACGATAATGTCTTTCAAAATCTTGTTAACCGAGTGACCAATATGAATGCTGCCATTCGCATAAGGAGGGCCATCATGCAGAATGAAGGTTTTTTTGCCTTTTTTAGCCGCACGGATGATGCCGTACAGATCATCATCAGTCCAACGCGCCAGCATTCCCGGTTCGCGCTTGGCGAGATCGCCACGCATCGGGAACCCTGTTTCCGGCAAATTCAGGGTTGATTTATAGTCACTCATCAGATTCTCGGTTCCGTGTTTCGGTTTGATTACATAACAGGCTTAAGCCGGTTTTGTTAGCCCAAAAAATTCGCGGGCGGTTAATTCATCACGCGCAATCTGCGCTTTCAGTTCGTCCAGCGACGCAAATCGCTGCTCATTGCGTATTTTTTTACGCAGCACTACTTGTATATGGCGACCGTAAAGGTCCATTGCAACATCTAACAAATGCACTTCCAGCTGCTGGCGAATACCGGCAACCGTTGGGCGTGTTCCGATGTTTGCCACGCCGGGTAACGGCTTTTCACCGAGGCCCAGCACTTCTACCGCATAAACCCCTTTCACCGGGGAAACCTGACGGCGTAGCGGTACATTCGCCGTCGGGAAACCTATAGTGCGCCCTAATTCATCACCGTGGACTACACGCCCGGAGATGGCAAACGGGTGCCCCAGTAAACTTTCTGCCAGAGCCAGATTGTCATCCGCCAGCGCCTGACGCACAGCGGTGCTGCTAATACGCACGCCACCTTCGCAAAAAGTTTGCGTACTAGTGATATCGAAGCCGTATTCCATGCCAGCTTTCTGTAATAACAAGAAATCGCCTTCACGACCAGCGCCAAAGCGGAAATCATCCCCTACGGCAAGAAATTTTACGCGCAAATGCTTCACCAGAAGATCGCTGATGAAATTTTGCGCGGTTAACGCCGCGAAACGCCTGTCGAAACGCACGCACAGCACGTAATCAACGCCACACTCTGCAAGGTAACGCAGTTTTTCCCGCAGCCGGGTCAGCCGTGCCGGGGCTTTATCGGTAGCAAACAGTTCCAGTGGTTGAGGTTCAAAAAGCATCACCATCACCGGTAAGTTGCGCTTGCGCCCTTCTTCCTGCAAGCCCTGTAACAGCGCGCGATGACCGCGATGCACGCCGTCGAAATTACCAATAGTCAGCACACACCCTTCTTGCGGGGCCTGGCTGAGATTATGTATGCCGCGTATCAGCTTCATGTCTGGCTCAAAACAGTGAAAATCGTCCGAGTATACCTTGTACAGCGGTCAAGGTTAACCGGCGATTGAGTACCGAAATCAGAAAGAAGTGGCTTTTCATTGCCATGGCGCAAATCACGGGAAGAAACTGACCGCCTGCTGCAATTTTTATCGCGGAAAAGCTGTATTCACACCCCGCAAGCTGGTAGAATCCTGCGCCATCACTACGTAACGAGTGCCGGCACATTAACGGCGCTTATTTGCACAAATCCATTGACAAAAGAAGGCTAAAAGGGCATATTCCTCGGCCTTTGAATTGTCCATATAGAACACATTTGGGAGTTGGACCTTGGCTAATATCAAATCAGCTAAGAAGCGCGCCATTCAGTCTGAAAAGGCTCGTAAGCACAACGCAAGCCGTCGCTCTATGATGCGTACTTTCATCAAGAAAGTATACGCAGCTATCGAAGCTGGCGACAAAGCTGCTGCACAGAAAGCATTTAACGAAATGCAACCGATCGTGGACCGTCAGGCTGCTAAAGGTCTGATCCACAAAAACAAAGCTGCACGTCATAAGGCTAACCTGACTGCACAGATCAACAAACTGGCTTAATCGCCAATTTGCTGAAGCTTTGTGAAAAAGCCCGCGCAAGCGGGTTTTTTTATGCCTGCTGCTTTTGTGATGCGTGAGAGAACACACTGCCGGTTGCCAGATAGTCAAAAGTTGCAGGTTCTTGCAGACATGCCGTTGTACTATCTGAACTCTTCGTGGCTTAAGAATCGTAGAACCATCGGCTGATACATTCTGAACAAGAATATCTACTCAATCTCCAGACCCCCTACAAAGAATGTGGATATTGTGATACACATTGAGGTATTAAACTTAAGACCACTCTATTTTTGAATTAAATTCCTATATACTTTAACCATTCATAAATATCTCCTCATTAGACCTTGTAAATTATTAACAGCAATCAACACAGGTTAAATACCTATTTATATTGTACTTCTTAAAATTAATGAGCGATTTTTGATAGTAGTCACATTCACTCATAAATTAAATTAATAAAAATTCATCAACTTCAAGGACTGATAATGACAGATGGTATCTCAACTTCGCCACATTGTCTTTATAAATCAAATATAGTAGATGATGTAATAATAAATAAAACAAGACAAAATGAGTTAGTAAAAGTGTTTTGCGAGTATAAAACAGAGTTCTTAATTTTGTTTGATGACTTTTTCAGAAACCAGGATTTTCCTAAACCATCTCCAGTCCTCCATCATTTTTTTCAATATACTCATCTGAGAGATGCACATTTTTATAGATGTAAACTCATAGAACATACAGTTCAATTTTATTTTTTAAACACAAAGGCATCACATTACTTAGATTGGATGTTTTTGATGACAGAACAAGCGAATGTCTTTCTGAAGAGATTAAGATATATCAAGAATGCTATGAAAAATTCGTTAAGTTCTTAAAGGCAAACTTCAACCCGGAAATATACCCACAGCTATATACTCCTGAAATATTTTATGAGGCCTGCAGAAATCTCCAGTCATTTTATGCTCATCAGGATGACGTCACAAAACGCTAAATATAGTGCAATAGACAAGAAATAAAGTCATCTTAACCAGGAAATCAAAAAGCTAATTAAAAAAATATTTTCCCTGAGCTATATAATGAACAATGCAATAAAATCCCCTCCTCATCGAAAGATGATAACCAGAAAATAACATGGCAGAATTTTAAAACTAGCAATTCGGCATATTCAAAACTATGTGGAAAATTATCTTTATTTAAAAGCGTGCCCAGTCGGTTAATAGAAAAATCAGCTTACTGCTCAACTGAAAACATGGCCACTAATAAATTTGATGTCGTCTTTTCTTACTGCGGAGATAATATAAAGGAATTTATACTTTTATTACCCTATAATAAATCACTGGAGATGTATGAACTTAACGATCAAAAGATCCAGTATTTGACTGCCCCTAATATCAATATACATAAAATGTCGCTATCAAATATAAAAATAGAAAAGAGCAACCTTTCATATGGGTATTATTTTAGTTGTGTATTATCCAATATATCATGTTTTGAAAGCGACTTATCAAACACCATCTTTTCAAATGGAGAAATTAATAATCTCTTCATTAAAAAAAGCAACATATTTGGAGCATCATTCACTAATACCAGAATAAAAAATTTGCTCTGTGAAGATATTATGCCTGGTCGATGGACCACTCAACTTGTCAATAAGCACTTAGGTTACAGATACACAGGAGTATTCAAAACCCTGGCAAGTATTGATGACAAACCGTCCCGTTTCGAAATTTTGATACCATTGGTACAAACTTTAGTTCGCGACAATGTAAAGCTAAATAATGATGTGTATAAAGAACTGAAAAAGTTTATGCACGATTACGACAAAACATTCCCGGAAATGAGAAAATACCTTCAGAGCATCAACGAGTCTATGTTCCTTATGAAAAACATAGCTCATCAAAATTAAAAAATCTCAAAAAAGAAGTAATTTTAGAATGAAATTAACTGTGATGATTATTAATTCACTACAGAGGAATAAAAAATAATCTGAAGCATACTCTGAAACATCCTACTCTCTCACTCTAATAATGGCACCTTGCTCTTCTTATAAAGAAGGGAATAATTAAGAATATTAAACTTTCATCAACTTCACATCAAGAAATTAAAAAATTTAAACATTAATCTAAATAATAACAACCTGATCACATAATCGGGTACGATTTTATCCGATAACTATAATGCTATAACTCTGGGAAATGGTTGGAATACACCGCTGGGTGCCATCTCTTTTTACGCTGCCCGATCGAGTAGTAAGTTAAATAATGATACCAGACACGAAGGTACGAGCTATCAGGTCGCCTATAATAAATATCTAGTACAAACAGCCACTCGATTTAGCGTGGCCGCCTGGCGTTATGCTTCGCAGGATTACAGGACATTCAGCGACCATCTTTACGAAAATGATAAACACTATCATCAGAGTGATTATAATGATTTTTATGATATTGGCAGAAAAAATAGCCTTTCTGCCAATATTATGCAACCTTTATCCAATAATCTGGGAAATGTATCATTAAGTGCGCTTTGGCGGAATTACTGGGGGCGAAGTGGAAATGCTAAAGATTACCAATTCAGTTACTCCAATAACTGGCAACACATTAGTTATACTTTCTCTGCCAGCCAATCTTATGATGAAAATAATAAAGAAGAGGAGCGTTTTAATCTGTTTATCTCCATTCCTTTCTACTGGGGGGATGATATTGCCAAAACACGTCACCAAATTAACTTATCGAATTCGACCTCATTTTCCAAAGATGGCTATTCCTCCAACAATACTGGAATTACTGGCATAGCCGGTGAACATGATCAGTTAAATTATGGTATATATGTTAATCAGCAACAACAAAATAATGATACCTCGCTTGGTACGAATTTAAGCTGGAGAACTCCCATCGCCATAATAGATGGCAGCTATAGTCATTCTAAAAACGCCTGGCAAAGTGGTGGAAGTATTAGTAGTGGATTAGTTGTCTGGTCCGGTGGTATTAATATCACTAACCAGTTATCCGATACATTTGCAATTCTGGATGCGCCTGGATTAGAAGGCGCGCATATTAATGGACAAAAATACAACCGAAAAAACAGCAAAGGCCAAGTTGTTTACGACTCGATTATACCTCATCGTGAAAACCATCTGGTACTTGATATAGCAAACAGTGAAAGTGAAACAGAATTGCAGGGCAATCGTCAAATTATTGCGCCTTACCGTGGAGCAGTTTCTTATGTGCAGTTTACAACTGACCAACGTAAGCCCTGGTATATACAGGCACTGCGTCCCGATGGTTCGCCATTAACCTTTGGCTATGACGTACTGGATCTCCAGGAAAACAATATTGGAGTCGTTGGCCAGGGTAGTCGCCTTTTTATTCGCGTAGATGAAATTCCAACTGGCATAAAAGTTGCTCTCAATGATGAACAGAATTTATTCTGTACTATTACTTTTCAACACGTTATCGATGAAAACAAAACATATATATGCCAGTAAAAGGAGTTTACTATGAAGTGGCTTTTATTAATCACCTTGAGTCTATATTCTTTTATTGTGCAAAGTGCTCCCTGTGCATTGACCAATGTCGGGGAACAACGTGGAACATATATACTCAAGCCACTGAGTATGAAAGGTAATCTCACCGCCGAAAAAATTGAAAACACCGGAAATATCATTGAGTGTGCAGACTTACAAGAGACGACCAACGCCATTAAAGTTCATTTTTTAACACAGAACGCTTTAAGGTTTAAGGTTTAAAGTCGGAAGTCGTCATTATATTATTAATTTCCCCTTTGAATCTGACGGTAAAAAAAATAGCGCTTCCAGGGAAGTCATCTTATAATTTAGAAGAAATGCTATCTGCGATAAATTTCACCATTCCATACTCTATCGCATCTGTATCAGATAGTTCCAACACCGCAGATATTTTTCCAGGAACTCCTTTTCCTTTGTTGTTCGAAATTGAAGTGAGTTCATGTACAGGGAATAATACTAATTGTAATAGCGCCCGCTTTAATTTTAATTTAAATACTATTTTACAGGTAAATTTAATGACCTGTGGTTTTGAAGATCAATCCATCGACACTGGACGATTTGTACTGTCTCGTATCAATAATGAAAATTATCAGTTTCATCATATAAGATTTGACTGCATCCAGGGCGAGCAAGGTGAATTAGTTTTTGAACCCAGTGATGTTGAATATTACTTTGAACCAGTGACGATACAGGAGTCAGGAACCAGCATATTAAAAAATGAGTTAGAAAACAGTGAGGACGGTGCGGGTCAAGTAGGCTTTCAACTCTCCAATGATGGTACGAATGAAATCCAGTATGGTAAAAGCAATTACTACTCTTTTCAGCATCCCCATGAAGGAAGTAATCAGATTCCTCTGTTTATTCGCCCGCGTACATATGGAAACAATGTCTCAAGCGGGCAAATAATGAGCCGAGTCAAAATCGTGGTAATGTACAACTAATCTATCTCCCCCACCTTAACTTTGGGGGAGCTGCCGATTAACGTGCTGCTGGACTAAAAAGCGCAGAATAATCCGTATTGCAGATTCGCTGTACCGCCGGGTGCTGAATCATCCGCTCAGCAAAAATAGCATGATACTCTTCCATCACATTCTCGACGCGACCAATTTCTACGACAGTTTTATCGGCATAAAAGTCATATGCATAAAGCGTTGGGGCAACGAAGATTGCATTGTGCATCGCACCAAAAGCTTTCATCAACGCGGCATCATCAAACTCGCCGAGGATTTCTACGTTTAATCCCTGGGAGTTAAACCAGTTAAGCAATTTACGCCCTAACATTGAACGTCGTCCAGGAATCAAAAGCCGCCGGTCTTCCAGACAAGCCGGGAACGGTTTTTCCGGTGGTGGATTTGTACACCAGAAGCTCACGCCACATTCGCCAATTCTCACGGAGAACAGGCCTTCCTGCTGCGTAGAATCTATCGGACAGTCGGAAATGATCATATCCAGTTTATGCTGGCTTAATTGCTCCAGCAGCATTTCGTGGGTGGATTCGAAGCAGCGAAGATGAATCGGTTCGCCTTCTACTACTGCAGCATTCAGCACGCTACTGACCAGGCGTTTGGAAAGTGCATCAGCCACGCCAACGTCAAACAATAAATTGGATTCTTTGCGATAGTTCACGATATCCAGCATTTCCTGGCTTAAGGTGAACATTTTATCGGCATAGCGATAGACCAGCTCTCCCAGCTCGCTGGGTTCGAGACCACGTCCCTTGCGCTTAAATAATTTGCCTTGCAGGCGCTCTTCCAGCGCCCGAATCTGTCCGGTAATGGTTTGTGGTGTTAAATAAAGCGCCTCCGCTGCGCCAACCACAGAACCTTCTTTATAAACATGCCAGAAGTAATACAAGTGGTTGTAATTGATATGAGACATGCTCATTTCTCTCCCTGATAACAATGAAAAGGGAGCCGTTTATGGCTCCCCGGTAAACCGTCCTGTCACACTGATGGACGCAAACGAACGCGTAACCAGCTGTATCCAATTACCGCCGAAGAGATAGAACCGACCAGGATACCGAGTTTCGCCCAGTTAATCAGTTCTGGATCTACGCTACCAAAGGCCAGGCTGGCAATAAAGATAGACATAGTAAAACCGATACCGCACAGGATCCCCACCGCCATAATTTGCTGATAAGTCGTTCCCTCAGGCAGATGCGCCAGTTTCAAACGCAGCGCCAACCAGCAGAACAGACTAATCCCCAGCGGTTTGCCAATCAGCAAGCCAGCGATGATCCCCAATGGCAGAATGGAGGTCAAGCCATCCAGCGTGACACCTTGCAGTGAAACGCCAGCATTAGCAAATGCAAACAGCGGTAAAATCAGATACGCCACCCACGGGTGCAACACATGCTCCAGTCGCTTCGCTGGAGAACGCCCATGCTTCTCTTTCAAAGGAATAAAGAAGCCGACAATTACCCCCGCCAGGGTTGCGTGAACCCCCGATTTCAACACCGCAGTCCACAACACTACGCCAACCAGAATATAGACGCCCGTGCGGCGTACACCACACAGATTCAATACCGCGAGTACCGCAATTGCTACAGCCGCGACGCCAAGAGAGGCCATCGATAAGTCATTAGTGTAGAACAATGCGATGATAATGATGGCCCCAAGATCGTCGATAATAGCCAGAGCCATCAAAAAGATCTTCAGTGCTAACGGAACACGACTTCCCAACAGCGCCAGCACACCAAGTGCAAAGGCAATGTCAGTAGCCGCCGGGATCGCCCACCCTTCGCGGGTAATCGGATCGGCATAGTTAAAGGCCAGATAGAGTAATGCCGGCACAATCATCCCACCAATAGCGGCGATAACTGGAAATGCGGCCTGGCGTAAGCTGGCTAGCGATCCTTGCATCAGTTCACGTTTAACTTCCAGACCGACTAACAGGAAAAATACCGCCATCAGCGCGTCATTTATCCATAACAGCATGTTTTTGTTGATTTCGAGTGAACCAACCCGGAGCTGAACCGGCGTCTCCAGAAAGTCGTGATACCATCCACTGGTTGCGCCGCTGTTGGCCATCATCATCGCCAGGATAGCGGCAATGATAAGAATAATGCCTCCCGAGGCATCACTGCTAAAGAATCGATGCAGATGTTTCACTTTTTATTTCTCTTTCAGGTGAATAGATCGTTTTTACTATTTTACCCCGCACGAATCATCGTTAAAATCAGATTATAGTGTAGGAATAACTCGTTTTTTACGAGCAATTAAAGGATTTGCGCCATCAGCGGTGAGATGAGTTTTTGACGGCTGTAAGCGCTAACGGGTGACCCTAAGCCCTGATAATCATAGCTTAAGGTGAGGATTTCTGAGGGATTAATTAGGAAAAGTAATAATTAATTTCTTGTCAGTCGGCGTTATTTGTTAGGACAATATTTCAAAAATAATCCAGCTTGTGGTAATGACTCCAACTTATTGATAGTGTTTTATGTTCAGATAATGCCCGATGACTTTGTCATGCAGCTCCACC